>NZ_JAGGLG010000001.1 GCF_017874315.1 Symbiobacterium terraclitae
TTCCATTGTAACAGAAGGGCGGCTTCTTTTGTATTTAGACAAAAAGAAAAGGGGGCTGTCCCTAAGTCATCCTCGATGACTTTTGGGACAGCCCCGTTTCTACTCTGGACGCAGTGCGGGCTGCGCACGCAGCGGTGGCGTCCGGGACCGGCCCGAACCGGGGGCCATGGCAGCATCCCATCACGGGTTCGGATCTGCCGGACAGTGGCGCAGCACACTGAAGTCCCGTATGATCGTTCGCCCTGACTCGTCGGTGTCAAACCAGAGAGTGCCCACGATGGCGACGCCGTGGCCCTCACCCGCCACCGACACCACAAACGGGGCCGCACCGGACGCATCGGTTTCCGCGGGTTCGGCCTCGGGGCGGCAGTACTGGTCGAGGGCGTGGACCGTGGCGAGCTCAACACGGGTCCAGTCCAGCCGGCCGTCGGGCATTTCGGCTTCGGGCAGGGCGGCCTGGAACGCCCGGGCCACATCGGTCGACGAGAAGTAGCGGGGCAGCTCCTCGTCCAGCCCATAGACCGCCGCCAGGTGGGCCGCCCGGAGCACCTCTTCCGGATCGGTCGGGTAGACGAGTTCGTCGCCTTCCGGCACGTACGCCTCGTCGACGATCTCCACCATACGGCGCTTCACGTCCACCGCGTACTTGCGGACCCGGGTATGGCGTGCGGGGTCGCCCATGTCCCACTCCACCAGCAGATACCCGTCATCGGTCACGGATGCGCGCGTCGCCGGGGTGGCGTTGGCGTGCTTCAGGCCCCAGCCGTAGAACAGGCTCCCGAGTAGCTCTCCCTGCTCGCTGCGGAAGGCGGTCAACCCGACCTCGGGCTGCCCGCCCGCACGGCGATGCCAGTAGAGGATGACGGCGCGGTCCTGGCCCGGGAGTCTGTGCACGGACACCTTGTGTTCCGTCTCGTACCACCGGGCGTTGTCACCCCAGACGAACAGCAGCTGCCCGTCGGCGGTGTAGATCTCCACGGGGTCGTAGGTCCACGTGTCGGACAGCCCGTGGATCAACTCATCCTGCCCGTCCCCGTCAAGGTCGGCGGGCACGGCGCCCTCCAGCGGCGGTTCCGCTGTGCCGGTCTCTGCCGGCTGCGGCGGGGACGTCTGCTCCGGTGGCTGATCCTCGTCGGCGCCTGCGACCGCCGGTGGCTGCGACCCGTAGGTGCAGCCGGCCATGGCGACCAACAGCACGAGGAGCAGTGGCAGCAGCCGGAACGCGACGGGTTGTTCGCGCAACATCGGGGATGCACCTCCTGCCCGGTATAACGGGCGACGTGTTCCCCGGGTTACGCCGTACCCCTAGGCTTCCGGGCCAGCACCATCCAGTGGAAGGGCGCCGTCTGCCACCAGGAGGTGGCCCCCAGCCCCGCCGCGTACAGCAGGGCATCCAGGTCGCCGACCAACGGGTAGTCCTCCTCGTCGTCCCAGTACTCGCCGATGGCCGCGCGGGCCTCCTCCCGGGATGCGGGCGAGGCGAACATCACGTCCAGCAGGCAGAGCGTGCCGCCCGGCCGCAGGACTCTGGCCAGTTCGGCGCACGCCGCAGCGCGCCCTGCGGGCGGCACCTCGTGGAAGGCGAAGCTGGAGACGACGGCGTCGAACCTCGCTGCGGCGAAGGGGATCTGGTTGAAGTCACCCACCTCCAGCGTGAAGGCCGGGTGGCGCTCCCCGCAGACCGCCAGCATTTCGGCGGAGGGGTCCACGCCGAACAGCGCGGCGCCCCGTGCGGCCAGGAGCTCGGCCAGGGCGCCGGTGCCGATGCCCACGTCCAGCACCGCCGCACCCGGGGCGACCGGGACCCGGTCGGCTGCCGCCAGCAGGCTGGCGCGGTACCCGGCCAGCGGGCCCGCCTTCGGCCCGTCGCTGCCGGCCAGGCTCAGGTCGTAGGTCCGGGCCCAGTGGTCGAAGAGCGCCCGGCTCTCCTCAGGCGTGCGTGGCATGAAAGCGATCCTCCCCTCGGTGGCGCGATGTGTACTGGTGCACCATCTGCACCTGTTCACCAGAGATCGCACAGCGCCCTGCCGCGCCCACCGGGAGGGAACGGGTCGACCCGGCCTCTCCGGGGGTGTGCTGTGGGGTCCGCCCTGGACAGGCCGTAACTATAGCCACCGCAGGACGTTAAGCCTGTCGGGAGGTGTAGCACCCATGTGGTTCAGTCGTCGTCGCTCTGCTCGGGTAGCCCTGATGCTGCTGGCGGCGCTGCTGGCCGGGTGTGCCGGCGCACCGGCGGCCAGTTCGCTTCCGGATCCACCCGCACCGGCGGGGGAGCCGGCGGGCCGCATGACGGAGGGGCGCGCAGCCCTCAGGCCGCCGGCGGTGGAGGCCGTGGGTGCCGACCGGGTGTGGGTTGGCGGAGACGGGTTTATCCTGGGCAGCGCCGACGGCGGCGCCACCTGGCGCGAGCAGTGGCGGGGAGACGGCCAGGTCCGCGAACTGCGCTTTCTTGACGCCCGCACGGGCTGGGCGCTCACCGACCAGGGAGTCATGGCCGCCGCGGACGGCGAGACGTGGGCGGTCGTCGGCGACCAGGCGCTTGCTGACCTCTTCGTGCTCGATGCAGCCACCCTGTACGGCATCGCCCCCGAGGGGCTGGTCGTGAGTGGGGACGGGGGCAGGACCTGGGCGGTCATCCCGGGGACGCAGGGGACAGTGGCCGCGTGCTTCGCCGGCCGCACCGCGGGCTGGGTGACGGACGGCCGCACGGCCCGGCGCACCCGTGACGGCGGCGCCGCCTGGACCGAACTGGCCGGGCTGCCCACCAGACAGAGGGCCGCGGAGTCCGAGGCCCGAACCCCCGCTGCGGCCCCAGCCCCTGCTCCGGTGCCGGCGCCCAGCATACCGCCGACCCGGGAGGAGGTGCGCGAGCGCATTCTCCGGGAGCTCAACGACAACCGAACCACCCTGGAGCAGCACCTCAACTTCCTGGCCGGGCGCGCCGACCGGGATGACGAGGTACCCTGGCTCGCCGCCGACCTGGACGCAGACGGCAGCGACGAGTACGTGCTGGCACTGGAGGTGCAGGACAACAACCCGTGGGGCACCGGGGCTGCCCTGTTCGTGCTCTACCGCCAGGGCGACGCCTGGCAGGTGGACTACAGCGAGCCCATGGCCCCGGAGGTCGAGGGCGAGCTGATGGCCCCGCACCTGCATGCCGCGGCGGACCTGACCGGCAGTGGCCGGCCGCAGATCGTCTGGTTCCGGCGTGAAATGATCGCCACGGGACCCCAGCCCCACTTCGTCTTCGTGACGGCCTGGGAGCCGGGGCGCTTCTCCCACCTGCCGGGGACGATGGCGCTCAGCAACGCCCGGGTGTCGCTGGACGGATCGGACGTGGTGCTGACGGGCATCAGCCGGAGCAACTCTTACCTGCCGGTGAGCGAGCGCACCGACCGGTACCGCTACGTGGACGGCGAGTTCCGGCTGGTGGACCGGCGGTTCACCGAGCAGCCCGAGGACGGCTACGCCCGCCTCTGGGACGGGCTGGTGGCGGAGTCGGTCGGCCGGGTCGAGGATGCGCTCACCGCTTACCGGGAGGCGATGGATCCCGACCGTCCCGCGCACTCGGGCGTCATCCGGCGGTACAACAGCCCGCCCCGGGTGCTGACGGATGAGGAGACGGCCCGGTTCGCCCCGGCCCTGCGCGCCTTCGCCCGGTTCCGGCTGGGGGCCCTGCTGCTGGCGGAGGGCCGGAAGGAGGAGGCCCTGGAGGCCCTGGCCGCAGGCAGTCCCTACGCCGGGCTGCTGGAGGCGGCAATGGCTGCAGGCGACCGGCCAGCCGCCTGCCAGGCTGCGGCGGACTGGGCCGCAGTCAACCCCGCGTTCCTGGATGCGCTCAACCTGGGGGTGGGGACGGACCCTTGGACGGCCGACATCCTGTGTGGGCACATCGACATCGACGACCGCGGGCCGTGGGAGTACATGCAGTCGAACTGAAGGGGTCGGCCCTCGTCGCTCTCCGGCACCAGGTTGGACAGGCTCCGCGCACAGGCTCGTCACCAGCCGCAGGCTCGAGGCCCAGAGCCGCCACCGAAACTTAGAGCACGCCTACAGAGTTCGACAGACTCAAGGGCGTGCTCTGTGTTGTCTCCCTAGCCCTTTCCCCGGTTCCGTTCGTACAGCGCGATGAAGTCGTCGACCGGGAACAGGGCCACCGCCCGGCCGATCAGGTCCAGCGGGATGTCCTCCGGCTTCTTGAAGCGGACGCAGCTCTTGCCCATGTCCAGCCTCTTGCCCGTCTTCGCGAACTCCTGGCGGAACCACTCCCCGTGCGACTCGTCGCCGTAGACGCCCATGAGGTAGACCGAGATGTAGTTCTTCTGCGACGCAATCGCGGCGTAGCCCAGGGGGAGGCCGTTGTACGTGTTCGGATACCGGCTGAGGGGAACCACGTAGTTGATCATCCCGTACTGGAAGACCTCTTCGTAGCCCTCCGGCAGGTTGGCCAGGATCACCTCCCGCAGGGCGTTCAGCGCGGCCCGGCGGTCCTCGGGCAGGCTCTCCAGGTACTCGGCCACCGTGCTGATCTGCGTCGGCATGCGGAGCCAGTCACTCCTTTCCAGGGGCTTCCTGCGCCCACTCATGAGTATTCCCTGCCCGGGTGCCGCACTCCTTGTCGGCCGCGCAGAGCCCCGGGGCCTCGATGGCGACAGGCTCTTAACCCATGTCACCATTGCGGCCGGGCATAACTACATTTCTCTGTGTTGTTTGACAACAGGCCGGGACGGTAAGGTAAGAATGGAGGTGTCACACCCGCGACACTTCGGACCAAACCTCAAAAAGGGGGAAGCGACATGAGTCAGACCGCAGCAGCAGGTTCCTCCAACGTTGCTCGCACCCGCATCCAGGCCTTCGGCCGGTTCCTGAGCGGCATGGTCATGCCCAACATCGGCGCCTTCATCGCATGGGGTCTCATCACCGCATTCTTCATTCCGACCGGTTGGTTGCCCAACGAGGGCTTCGCCACGCTGGTCGGTCCGATGATCACCTACCTGCTCCCGCTGCTGATCGCCTACACCGGCGGCAAGGCCGTCCACGGCGTGCGCGGCGGCGTGGTCGGCGCCGTTGCGGCCATGGGCGTCATCGTCGGCGCCGACATCCCGATGTTCATCGGCGCCATGATCATGGGCCCGCTGGGCGGCTGGCTCATCAAGAAGCTCGACGAGGCGATCGAGGGCAAGATCCCCGCCGGCTTCGAGATGCTGGTCAACAACTTCTCCGCCGGCATCCTCGGCATGATCCTCGTCCTCCTGGCCTACAAGGCCATCGGTCCGACGGTGCTCGCCCTCAACAACGTCCTGGCCGCGGGCGTTCAGTGGATCGTGAACGCGGGCCTGCTGCCGCTGGCGAATCTGTTCATCGAGCCCGGCAAGATCCTGTTCCTCAACAACGCCATCAACCACGGCATCCTCGGCCCGCTCGGCGTCGCGCAGGTGCAGGAGACCGGCAAGTCGATCTTCTTCCTGCTCGAGACTAATCCGGGTCCCGGCCTCGGCCTCCTGCTGGCCTACTGGCTGTTCGGCAAGGGTACCGTGAAGCAGTCCGCCCCCGGTGCGATCATCATCCACTTCTTCGGCGGCATTCACGAGATCTACTTCCCGTACGTGCTGATGAACCCGATCTCCGTCCTGGCCGTGATGGCCGGCGGCGTCGCCGGTACCTTCACGTTCACGATCACCCGCGCCGGCCTCGTCGCCACCCCGTCGCCGGGCTCCATCTTCGCGGAGATGGCCATGGCGCCGAAGGGCGGGCTCCTCCCGGTCCTGCTCGGCATCCTGGTGGCGGCAGCCGTCTCCTTCGTCGTCGCCATCCCGCTGGTGAAGAGGCATACTAGGACCGCGACCGACGAGGACCTCGAGGAGGCCAAGGCGACCACCCAGGCCCTCAAGGGCAAGGGCGGCGTCAAGAAGATCGTCTTCGCCTGCGACGCCGGCATGGGCTCCTCCGCCATGGGCGCCTCCGTGCTGCGCCGGAAGATCCAGGAGCGCGGGCTGAACGTCGCCGTGGTCCACTCGGCGGTCAACGAGATCCCGGAAGACGCCGACATCATCATCACCCACAAGCAGCTGGCCGACCGGGCTCGCCAGAAGGCGGGCAACGCCCAGGTGATTGAGGTCGAGAACTTCGTCAACAACCCCGTGTACGACGAGATCGTCTCCAACCTGAAGTAGCGCGGCGGTGGGGGAGGGGCTCTGGCATCAGACTCCCTCCCCCGCCTCATGGGGGGTCATGAAGTGGCCGAGACAGAGCTCACCGCCCGTCAGATCCGGCTGGCGGACCGGCTCCTGCGCGCGCGGCAGCCGGTCACGGTGGCCGCGCTGGCCTCCGCCCTCGACGTGAGCACCCGCACCCTGCAGCGCGACCTGCCCCACGTGCAGCGGTGGCTTGCAGGCAACGGCGTGCGGCTGTCCGCCCGCCCCCGGACCGGCCTCAGGGTGGTCGCCACCGCCCACCAGGTGGAGCGTGCGCTGGCACAGCTCGCCGCCCTGCAGCAGAGGCCCGGGCTGAGCCCGGAGGAGCGCCAGGAGCGTCTCCGCCAGGAGCTGCTCGTGATCCGCAGCGCCAAGCTGCTCTACTTCGCCCGCCGCTTCGGCGTCACCGAAGCGACGGTCAGCCACGACCTGGACCGCATAGAGCCCTGGTTCGCCGAGCGGGGCCTGACCCTGCTCCGCAAGCCCGGATACGGCATCGAGCTTCAGGGGCCGGAGCGCTGCTTCCGGGGAGCGATCATCGACCTCCTGCGGGAGCGGCTGACCGACGAGCGCCTCATCGAGGGGCTCCGACAGCTGACCGAGCCCATGGGTTCCAACCTGACAGAGACAGCCTCCGCCCTGCTCCTCCGCTTCGTGGACCGCGAGACCGTGGTCCGAGTCGAGGCGGCGGTGCGGGCGTTGAACAGCCGCCTGCCCCAACCGATGGCGGACGGGGCTGCGGCCGGCCTCGTGGTTCACCTCGCCCTGGCGATGGAGCGGCTCCGCAGCGGCGGGGCGATCCACTTCCCCGCTGAGACCCTGGAGGCGCTGAAGCGCACCCGGGAGTGGGCCTTCGCCTCCGAGCTGGCCGGGCACATCGCCGCGGACATGGGCCTGCAGATCCCCGAGGAGGAGGTCGGCTACATCACCATGCACCTGCGCGGGGCCCGGCTCTGGCTGGCCCCGGGGCCGCGGTCGCCAGGCGAGCCGGGCGACCCGGGTGACCCCGAGCGGCAGGAGGCGATGGTCCTGGCGCACACCATGGCGGCCACCGCCGAGGGGCTGCTGGGGGTGCCGCTGGCCGGCGAGGAGACCCTGATCCGCTCGCTGGCGGTCCACCTGGTGCCCGCCATCCACCGGCTCCGGATGGGCCTGGAGATCCGCAACCCGCTCCTGCAGCGCATCCGGACGGAGTACCCGGAGCTCTTCGAGGCGAGCCGCCAGGTCTGCGCCCTCATGGCGGGATACCTGGGGGTGGTCGTCCCGGATGCCGAGGTCGGCTACGTGGCGATGCACCTCGGTGCCGCGCTGGAGCGCATCCGGATCCGCCAGGAGGCCCGGTACCGGGCCGTGCTCACCTGCCCGTCGGGGGTGGGTTCGTCGCAGATGCTGGCCGGGCGCGTCGCAGTGATGCTGCCTGAGGTCGAGGTGGTCGCCGTCACCTCGTTCACGGAGCTGCCCGACCTGCTGGCCCGGCTGCCAGAGCCGCCGGACCTGGTGATCTCCACCGTCTCCCTGGACCTTGCGGAGCCGCCGGTGGTGCTGGTCAGCCCGCTGCTGAACCGCGCCGACGTCGAGGCGATCCGCCGGGTGCTGGACCAGCTCCCTCAGCGCCAGGGCCGGCCTGTGGGCCGGAACGAGGAGCGGTGGCCCCGGGCCGAGTCGGCCCGCCCCCGCTCCCTGAAGCCCCTGATGGCGGCCCGGCGGGCTGCGGCCATGGGGCAGGTGATCGTCGACCTGCTGCGCGACTTCCGGCTGCGCCCCCTGGAGCGGGGCGACCCGGTGGCGTCGGCATGCGGCCTGCTGGCCGGCGCGGGGCTGCTGGCGGACCGGGGCCGGCTGGAGGCGGACCTCCGGCGGCGGGAGGCGCTGGGGCGCACCGAGGTGGCCCCGGGACTCTGGCTCCTGCACGCCCGCACGGCTGCCGTGACCAGGCCCGTCCTGGGGCTGCTGCGCGCACCCGGGGAGGCGTACCTGGTGATGCTGGCGCCCGTCGAGGCGAGCCCCGAAGCGCTGGAGGCGCTGGGCGTGGTCAGCAGCGCCCTGGTGGAGTCGCCGGAGCTGGTCGACGCCCTCCGCCACCGTTCCGAGGAGTACGTCCGGGAGGCCATAGGGGAGGTTCTCACGCCCCTGTTGCTCCTCCCGCCAGACCCAACGCAATCTGATGCAGAAAGCGAGCGATAGCCATGTTCTCTAGGCGGGAACCCGCCCGACCGATTCTCACCGCAGCGGACATCATTCTCGACGCCAAGGCGGCGGACAAGTGGGAGGCGATCCGGCTGGTCGGCAACCGGCTGGTGGAGGCCGGCCACGTCGAACCGGGTTACGTGGACGCCATGATCGAACGGGAGAAGGGCTTCACCACCTACGTGGGCAACGGCCTGGCGATCCCCCACGGCGTGGCGGAGAGCAAGCGGTTCATCCGCTCCTCGGGCCTTGCCATCGCCCAGTTTCCCCGGGGCATCGACTTCGGCGAGGGCAACGTCGCGTACCTGGTCATCGGCATCGCCGGCAAGGGCGACCAGCACCTGGAGCTGCTCTCCTCCATCGCCCTGCGCTGCGAGAACCCCGACGAGGTGAAGCGGCTGGCGCAGACCCGCAGTGCGGAGGACCTGCTCAGGGCCTTCCTGTGAGCGAGCGATCCCGGGCGCTGCCGAATAGACGCTGACGGAAGGATGTCGTTATGTTCGCCTTGCACTTCGGGGCCGGCAACATCGGCCGCGGTTTCATCGGCTACCTCCTGGCCAGGTCCGGCCACCAGGTGACCTTTGTGGACGTGAACCCGGAGCTGGTCAGGCTGATCCAGGAGCGGGGCAGGTACAGCGTGCACCTGCTGGGCGCAGAGCAGCGGGTGGAGTGGGTGGAGGGGGTGAGCGCCCTCGACGGGCGTGAGCAGGAGGTCGTGGCCGCCGCGGTGGCGCGGGCCGACCTGGTCACCACCTCCGTCGGCGCCGGCGTGCTGCCGCGCCTCGCCCCGGCGATCGCCGACGGGCTCCGCCGCCGGGGCGGAAGGCCCCTGCACATCATCGCCTGCGAAAATATGATCGGCGCCAGCGCCTTCCTGCGGGACGAGGTGCTGAAGCTCACCGGCGGCGACGCCCTGGGCGCGGCGTTCCCCAACGCGGTGGTCGACCGCATCGTGCCGCCTTTCGCGCCAACCGGGGAGGACCCGCTGGCCATCGGAGTTGAGCCCTACTGCGAGTGGCTGGTGGAGGAGGAGGCCTTTGTGGCCGACGTGCCTCCGGTGGAGGGCATGAAGCGCGTGGCCAACCTGGGCGCCTTCGTGGAGCGCAAGCTCTTCGGCCTGAATATGGGCCACGCCGTCATCGCCTACCTGGGCTACCTGCGGGGGCACCGCCTGATCGGCGAGGCCATCGCCGACCCCTTCGTCAGGGCGGGCCTCTACGGGGCGCTGGTGGAGGCCGGCCTCACCCTCTGCCTGCGACACGGCTTCAGCGAGGCGGAGCAGGCCCGCTACGCGGCGACCACAATCTCCCGGTTCGAGAACCCCGCACTGGTGGACCCCGTGACCCGGGTCGGCCGGGAGCCGGCCCGCAAGCTGGGGCCGCAGGACCGGCTGGTCCGGCCCGCGCTCCTGGCCCTGGAGGCCGGAATCATCCCCCGGTGCCTCGCCCGGGCTATTGCCGCCGCCTTCCTCTTCGACCCGGCGGAGGATCCGGGTGCGGTCGCCCTGGCCGGCCGGGCCCGGGCCGAGGGGTTGGCGCCGATGCTGACGGAGGTCTGCGGGCTGCCTGCCGACTCGCTCCTGCGGCGGCTCGTGGAGGAGGAGTACGCCCTGCTCCGGTCCTTCGACGAGAGCGCGTGACGCAAGACCAATCGGCCACCCCCCTGTCACAAGGGGGGTGGCCGCCGCTCTAGTACGGGTCTTTCACGTCCCAGTCGTCGTACCCGCCGCCCTCGGTGTTCCAGGCCACGAACAGGACCGGGCTCACCGTTCGCCCGTGCTCGTTCACGGCGACGGCGCAGAAACCGGCTGTCCTCCCACCGTTGGATGTTCCGGTGAGCGCCCAGCGATTTGGGTCGCCGCCGGGGTGTTCCACTGGGCTGTACTCCCGCGAGTGCAGGTAGCCGTCCCTGTCCAGGTCGGGTGCTTCTCCCGGCTCGAACGCTTGGAAGTAAACTTCGTCAGCCCCCTCAACTTCGGCCAGCAGCCTGTAGTTCACCGGGGGCGCAATGTGCCATCCGTTCTCTACAGCGAAGTGCGATATCTCTAGGCGGCGGAAAGCCGGCCGCCTGACGGGATCCCCGGCGTTCCGCCCGGACGTGTCCGGTGCGGGAGGCGCCGGGGATTCCCACACTTGCGGGTCATCCCCGCTCCGCGCTGAGCACCCGGCAGCCTGGATCAGGAGGGCCATGACGACAAGGGCCTTGAGGGCCCGGTGCGGTGTTACCACCCTTGCCACCCCCCATTGCCTTACGTTGGACGCCGTCCGGCAGCGCCATGGTTCCTTGGTTGACAGAATACACAGAATCACCAGCAAACTGCATCCGGAGCCGGACATGCGCACACGAGCGCTGGGGAGACCCGCCGGCAGATGGCGTTGACTCCCAAAGTCAACAACACCTGTCTGTGAACGTAACTGCACTCCTGCGCCAAACTACGGGCAGGGGTGATTTCATGGCGAATCAGTTGCCCCGCGTGGCCTACTTCTGCATGGAGTACGGGCTCGACAACTCGTTCAAGCAGTGGGCCGGGGGCCTCGGCATTCTGGCGGGCGATACGCTCAAGGGCGCCCACGACAACGGGCTGCCCATGGTGGGCGTCGGTCTGAACTGGAAGCACGGCTACACGGATCAGCGCATCGGCCGCGACGGCAGGCCCTACGACTCGTTTCACGACTACGACTACCCCTGGCTGAAGGACACGGGCGTCACCGTGACGGTGCAGGTGCGGGGGAACGACGTGCGCGCCAAGGTCTGGCTCTGCGACCACTTCGGCAACGCGCCGCTCTTCCTGCTGGACACCGACCTCGCGGACAACCCCGAGTCCTGGATCACCGGCCAGCTCTACGGCGGGTTCGGCGACCAGCGGGTCGCGCAGGAGATGATCCTCGGCATCGGCGGGGTGCGGGCGCTCCAGGCGCTCGGCGTGGAGGTGGACATCTACCACTTCAACGAGGGGCACGCGGTCCTGGCGGGGTTGGAGCTGATCCGGCAGAAGATGGCCGCGGGCGCCTCCTTCGAGGACGCCTGGCAGGCCACCCGCCGGCAGGTGGTCTTCACCACGCACACCCCCGTGCCCGAGGGGAACGAGTGGCACCCCATCGAGCGGCTGCTCTACATGGGCGCCAACGTCGGGCTCACGTACGAGCAGCTGGCGCGCATCGGCGGCTCGCCCTTCAACATGACGGTGGCGGGGCTCCGGCTGGCCAAGTGCGCCAACGGCGTGGCCCAGCTGCACGGGGAGACCGCCAACCGCATGTGGCGGAGCGTCGAGGGCCGCTGCGAGATCCGGGCCATCACCAACGGCGTCCACCTGCCCACGTGGGTCGACCCCCGGATGGCCGGGCCATTCAACTCCCTCGAGGAGATGTGGGAGGCCCACATGGCCATCAAGCGGGAGACCATCGACTTCATCGCAGAGCGGACCGGCGTCCGCCTCGACCCGGAGAACCTGCTGATCGGCTTCAGCCGGCGCGCCGCGCCCTACAAGCGGTCCGACCTGATCTTCCGCTATGAGGAGCGGGTGCGGGGCCTGCTGGAGCAGGGGAAGATCCAGATCGTCTTCTCGGGCAAGGCCCACCCGCACGACGACACCGGCAAGCAGATCGTGCACAACCTGGTGACGATGGCGGAGCAGTACCCGCGGTCCGTGGTCTTCATCGAGAACTACGACATGGAGATCGCCGCCGCCCTCACGCGGGGGTGCGACGTGTGGCTGAACAACCCGCGGCGGCCGCAGGAGGCCTGCGGCACGTCGGGCATGAAGGCGGCCATGAACGGCGTGCTGAACGCCTCGATCCTGGACGGCTGGTGGCCGGAGGCGGCCCAGCACGGCGTCAACGGCTGGGTGATCGGCGACGAGGTGGTGCCGGAATCGGTCGCCGAACAGGATGAGCGCGACGCCCTCGCCCTCTACCGCGTGCTGCTGGATGAGATCGTGCCCACTTACTACGAGAACCGGCAGAAGTGGCTGGAGATGATGAAGGCCTCCATCGAGACGACGCGGGAGCGCTTCTCGGTGGACCGGATGCTGAGGGAGTACTGGGAGCGGCTCTACACGGCGTAACCCCCGGTGGACCGGCCGCGGCGCCGGAGCGAGGGGTTGGGGTCGAGGAGCAGAGGACCGGGGCGGTCGTCCGCCCTGGTCCGCGCGCGATCGATGCCGGGGCCCGGTTCCATTCGTCACGGATTGGCAGGTGCGGTCAGGGCCGCAGCGAGCCCCGCAATCCGAACCCTGTCACCGATCATGAGCGCGGCGGGGCCCCTCGCGCATCTCGACCCAGGGCGGCTGCACTCCTTTCGCATGCCGTCTCCGGGCGCCTGATCCGGGCGGTATTCCACACGCGTCGCGCAGATCCGGGCAAGGCACCCTACATTTCCCTTGCCTCGGCCTGCACCAACTGGCGGAACTCCGGATGGGTGTCCACCAGCTCGCTGTAAGGCCCGATCGCGAACCGAAGCAGGAACCAGTTGGCTGATGAACGTTGTGGCCGTGCTGGCCAGAGCTTCGGAGCGAAGGTACGCGCGTACCGCCGCAAGATACTGGTCCAGCCGCTCCCCGAACTTCCCAGAGATATAGCCTTCGCGGTGAAAGATCTGGATGACACGGATGCCGGTGATGGCCTCCTGAAGGTCGGTGGACATGCGGCCATACTCGGTCCGCTCCTGGCCGATCGTTGCGCGCAGCCGCTTGTTGAACGCGGTGAAGGCCAGGTAATAGGCGGGCACAGAGAGCAGGGCGATCAGGGCCAGCCGCGGCTCCAGGGCCACCAGCCCAGCGCCCAGGCCTGAAAGCCTGGGGTCCCGCCGGCGACGCTGTCGACCAGGCTCCGGACCAGGAACGGCACCACGGCGCCCATGGCCAGGGATGCGATGCCGACGGCCGCGGCCTGCAGCTGCCTCGCCCTCAGCTTTGTCCCCAGCGGCAGCGTCCGTACGATCGAAAACAGGCTCACGGTTGCACTCCTCCTGCTGGTGGTTTTCATGCAGATCGCTCCATGCCTGCTGAGATGCTCAGGTGATTTGGACCTGAATAATCAGTTCTATCACCCATATTAGCAGCAGCTCTCACTTGCGCAATCTACACCATTGGACATGGTGAGTCTGGTGGGGATGGGAACGCGGCGGGTCCCAGCGATACCTGGCCCCCGGTTGGCGACCCCCAGTACCCTGGACGGGCAGACTGATGACATCCGGCCGCGAACCGTTTATACTAATAGCTACAACCCAAATGGGCGTCACCACTTGTAAGGAGAGGGATGCACCATGAGCCTTACGGTCCGTCAGATGACGGTGGCCGGTATTCTCGGCGCCGTCTCCGCAGTGCTGGGTCTGGTTCCCGGTCTCGGCTTCATCCCGTTCCCCACCGGCCAGAACATCACCATCATGCAGATTCCCGCCATCCTGGCCGGCATCGCCGAGGGTCCCGTGGTCGGCCTCTTCGTCGGGCTGATCTTTGGGCTCACCTCCTGGCTCCGGTCGACCACCCCGGCCTTTGCCGACCCGCTGGTCGCCGTCCTGCCCCGGCTCTTCATCGGCGTCCTGGCCGCCTACGCCTTCTACGCGCTGCGCCGCCGGAACATGACGCTGGCCCTGGGGGCCGCCGCCGTGGTGGGGACCCTGACCAACACCGCGCTGGTCCTGGGCATGGTCCTGCTGCGCGGCTACTGGCCGCCCGAGGTCGTGGCCACCATCGCTGCCACCCATGCCCCGCTGGAGCTGGTCGTGGCGACGTTCGCCGTGGTGACGGTCGGGCTTGCACTGCACCGGGCCGGCTACATTCGCGTGCCGTATCGCAGCTCCGGGCGAAACCAATAGTGTAGACAGGCCGCCCTCCGGCTCGGGGGGCGGCTTTTCTTCCGGCGGGAAAGGACGTGTGTGTGATGACGAGCGTTGCCTGGTTGAACGGCATCACTGACGTGCCCGGGATTCGGGTCGGACACGCCCACGACCTGACGGCCCTCACCGGCGTGACGGCCGTGCTGGCGCCGGCGGGCGCCGTGGTGGGCGTCGCGGTGGAGGGCTCGGCGCCCGGCACCCGCGAGACCGACCTCTGCCGTCCGGGCAACCTGGTGGAGAAGGCGCACGCGGTCCTCCTCTGCGGCGGCAGCGCCTTCGGACTGGCGGCCGCCCACGGCGCCATGCGCTGGCTGGAGGAGCGCGGCATCGGCCTGCCCACGGGCCACGCCACGGTGCCCATCGTGCCGGCGGCGGTGCTCTACGACCTGGGGGTGGGATCGGCGGCGGTGCGGCCCGACGAGGCGATGGGATACGCCGCCTGCGCGGCGGCGACGGACGGCCCGGTGGCGCAGGGCTGCGTGGGCGCAGGCGCGGGCTGCTCCGTGGGCAAGGCGCTGGGGATGGACCGGGCGACCAAGAGCGGCATCGGCACCGCCTGCATCCAGGTGGGGGAGGTGCGCATTGGCGCCATCGTCGCGGTCAACGCCTTCGGCGACGTGCGGGACCCTGCCACCGGCCGCATCCTCGCCGGCCCCCGGAGCGACGACGGCACCGGGATGCTGGACACGACGGAGCTGCTCCTCGCGGGCGCAGCCCGGCGGGCGTTCAGCGAGAACACCACCATCGGCGTGGTGGCCGTCGGCGGAACCCTCTCGAAGGAGGGCGCGAACAAGGTAGCCCGCATGGCCCACGACGGCCTCGCCCGCACCATCTCGCCCATCCACACCATGTTCGACGGCGACACGCTGTTCTGCCTGGCCACCGGCGGGCCTGAGGTGGACGTGACCGCGGCAGGCACGGCCGCCGCCCTGGCCGTGGAGCGGGCGGTGCTGAACGCGGTGCGGCACGCCGTCGCCATGGGCGGGCTGCCGGCGGCGGACTTGGGTTAGGTCGGACGACGGAGAGGCCCCGCAGCTGTTCCAGATGGCCGCCGCAAGTTCTTGACAAGCCCCCCGGGGCGTACCTTCACCCAGGGGGGATGGGAGATGGACGACGCCTTCGCCGGCAAGCTGCTTTCCAACTTCATGATCGCCCTGGGCGTCACCCTGGGCGGCTCGCTCTCGGGCGCGGCCGCATCGCTGCTGGTCGGCGGGCACCCGATGGACCGCCTTCGCTACCTCTCCGAGGACCTCCGGCTCTGGGGGATCCTCGTGGCCCTGAGCGGCTCCTTCGAGCCGCTGCGCACCCTCGAACAGGGGCTGTTCTTCGGGCAGGGCCGGGTCCTGCTGCGCCAGGCCGTGGCCCTGGTGGTGGCCATGGCCGGCGCCAACGTCGGCTACTACCTGATCCAGGCTGTGGCGGGGCGGCGGCCATGAGCAGGTGGGAGCGTGCACTGCCGCTGCTGGCCGCCTTCGCCATGGGCTTCGCCGTGGCGATCTGGCTGCTGCCCGTGATGGCCGGGCCGACCGTGCAGCGCCTGCGGCTGGAGCGGGACGCGGCCCTGGCGCAGGTGGAGGCGCTGGAGGCCGAGGTGGCCAAGCTGGAGGCCGCCGAGCGGAAGCGTCCTGTGGTCTGCCAGATCGCCCGGGCCCGTGCGGAGATCCACGGCCCTGACGAGCGGGTGGGGCTGGAGGCAGCCCGGCGCATCCAGAAGGAACTGGCGGCCGAGCAGATCGGCCGCCAGTTGGAGAACGTTTCGCCGCTGATCCTCTACGGCCGGTACAACGGCCGCCTGATGGAGATCGACGGCGTGGTGTACCAGCTGGGCGTCCAGGCCCTGATGATCGGCCCGGACCTGGTGCTGCTCGGGCGTCTCGAGCCGGTGGACCGGGAGGCCCAGACGGAGGGAACCTGACCGCTCAGAACCGGCAGCGCGGGTGCGGGCGCAGGGTGTTCCTCGGCGCCATCGTGCCGTTGCGGAAGCGGTCCAGGTTCTCCCGCAGAACGGACAGGGCGTCAGCGAACCCCGTGAAGGGGAAGAAGGGCGCGCCCTGCTCCCGCATGTAGCAGGCGAGGCCGGCCTTGGCGAAGACCCAGTCGGCGAAGGCGGAGGCGTAGAGGTCCGTCATCCCGTCGCCCACGTAGACGATGTGCGAGCCGGACTCCTTCAGCCGCCTGGCGACGGCCGCCTTGCAGCAGCCGCAGTGGTCGCAGGCGGGGTTGCCGTGGGGCCACTCCAGCTCGCCCTTGGCGACGTACCGGTTGGCAAAGACGGGCAGGTGACCGAGCCCCTCCCGCCCCAGGATTCGGTCGATGTAGAGCGTGAAGCCGTCGCTCACCACGGCAAGCGGAATCCCCTCGGTCCCGGCCCAGGCGGCGAACGCAGGGAAGCCGGGGTCGATGGCCACCTGGTCGGCCAGTGCGGCGGCCTCGGACGCTTCCACCCTCGCGAATGACTCCATCCAGAGCGGCCGGATGCCGATCTCGCCCCGGGCGAAGCGGGCCAGCGGCCCGGGCGGGTAGGGGGCGAGGGTCTCGCAGATCAGGTCGCCCACGTCGACCTGCGAGATGGTGAAGTCGAAATCGGTGAGCACCACCAGCGGTGCCCCGAGGGCCCGGGCCCAGAAGCCCTCGATGGGCGTCGCGGTCATCGGGTCAGGTAGGCGAGGAGCAGCCTGGCCGTCTGCTCCAGCGCGTCCACGTGGACGCGTTCGTAGGAGTGGGAGGCGTCGATGCCGGGGCCCACCAGCGCCGCCCGGAACTGCCCGCCCGCCCGCAGGGCGGCGCTGGCGTCGGAGCCGTAGTAGGGGTAGATGTCGATCCGGTAGTTCAAGCCCTCATCGGCCGCGATCTGCTGCAGTCGGCGGGAGAGTTCGTAGTCGTAGGGTCCCGAGGAGTCCTTGACACAGATGGTCACCGCGTACTCGTCCGAGGTCTGCCCCTCGCCCACGGCGGCCATGTCCAGGGCGATGACCTCCGTCACCGCATCGGGGAACGCCCCCGCGGCGCCGTGGCCCACCTCCTCGTAGTTGGAGAAGAAGAAGTGGGTGGTGTGGGCCGGCTTGAGCCCGCCCTCCTGCATGGCCCTGACCACGCCCAGGATCACGGCGACGCAGGCCTTGTCGTCCAGGTGGCGGCTCTTGATGAAGCCGGTGTCGGTCTGGACGGTGCGGGGATCGAACGAGATGAAGTCGCCCACCTGGATGCCCAGCGCCAGCACGTCCTCGCGGTTTCGCACCGGCGCGTCGAGCCGGACCTCCAGGTTGGCCTCGGTGCGCTCCTGCTTGTGGTGCTCCTCGCCGTGCACGTGGGTGGAGGCCTTGGTGACGAGGATGGTACCGGAGACGGTCGTGCCGCGGGCCGTGTGGACCAGGCAGTACTCGCCCTCAATGGAGTGGCCCGAGAAGCCGCCCACGCGGGTCAGCTTCAGCCGGCCGTTGGGCTTGATCTCCTTGACCATGGCCCCCAGCGTGTCCACGTGGGCCGCCACGGCCCGGTGCTCGGCGTCGTCTCGGCCCGGCAGCGTGGCCAGCAGGGCGCCCTTGCGGGTGCGCCGGCAGGCCACGCCCATCTGCTCCAGCGCGCGGGCGACGTAGTCGATGGCGGCAGCCGTGAAGCCGGTGGGACTCGGGATACGGCACAGGGCGACGGTCTGTGCGGCCATATAGGGCACGTCGATGTTCGCCATGGATCTCCTCCTCCTGGAGGGCTGTCCGCCCACCATTTCTCAAACGCAACATCTATTGTATCATGTGGAGTGAACGAGACCAGCCTGACCACGGTCTGCCCGGCGGAGCCGGGGAGGAGGGAAGGAACGTGCGACGGGTGCTCTACGCCCTGGCGGTCCTGGCGCTGGCGGTCGGCGCGCTGGGGCTGGCGCTGCTGCCCCGCATCACCACCCACTGGCTCTGGTTCGGTGTGCTGGGCGCCTGCTTCTCGGGGGTGGGAGCCGGCGGCTGGCTGCTGGCCGGCGCGACGGCGGGGCCGTGGCCCCGGCCGCGGGCCGGCTGGTTCCTCCTGCCGGCCGGACTCGTCGGCACCGCGGTCGCCGCGGCGGGCGGTGCGGCACTGCCGCTCCTCTGGGCCGCAGGCGAGGCGGTCACCGGCGTGCTGCTGCTCGTGCCGGTTTTTCCCGGCCAGCGGCAGCGCCGCGAGCCGCGCCGTCCGGGCGCGGTCCAGGCGCCGCCCGTGGCGGGCCGGCACGAAAGCCGTTGACGGGCCGGATCCCCGGGCGGCATGAAACGTCCCCTCCGGCGGCCAGACTAGGGCCGAGGAGGGGATGGCATGGGGCACACGGTGGTAGGCGTCTTCCGGCACAGCGGCGACGCCCACATGATCGCGGCTCACCTGAGGGATGCCTTTACGCTGGACGACGACGAACTGGACGTGATCGGTGAGGCCGAGTTCAATATGGGCCGGGCGGAGGTGGAGCCGACGGACGCCTGGCTGCTCGCGGCCTTCACGGGGATCGGGCTGAACGACCTGGGCGATGACGACCCGGTCATGAAGCGGTGGGGAGATCAGGTACAGCGGGGGAGCACCCTGGTGGTCGCCCGCGCCGACGACCCCGACCGGGCCACCGAGATCGCCGGGGAGATGCGCCGGGCTGGCGCCGCCCGGGTCGACCTGCTCCCGCACTGAGAGAGGGCCCACCCGCACCGGGTGGGCCCGTCCTGAGATCAGGGCTCCTTCTTCGCCTTGTCGATGCCCTCGCGCACCTCTTCGGTGGCGGCCCGGGTCACCTCTTCGGTGATCGACTGGGTCGCCTTCTTGAACTCGCGGATGGCCTGGCCCATGCTGCGCCCCAGCTGCGGGAGCTTGTTGGGCCCGAAGATGACCAGCGCGACCACGAGGATGATCAGGACCTCGCTGAACCCGAGGTTGTTGAACACAGGCATGTCTCCTTTGGGGGCGGAAGTACCGCACGTTCCGAAGTACTGCAGGTTCAATGTAGCGCTCCACGGCGGGGATGTCTATAGTGAGCGGACAGTAGCTCCGGGGTCAGTGGTGCCGGTACTTTCGCCGCATCGCGCCTATGCCGGCTCGTCGGCGGTGCACTGCAGCAGCCGGCTCACCGGGACGATCTCGTATCCGCGCGCCTGCAGCACCGGGATGGCGGCGGCGGTGGCGGCCGCGGAGTCTGCCACGTTCAGGTGCATCAGCACGATGGAGCCGCCCTGCGCCCGCAGGATGCGCTCGGTGGTCGCCTCGACGCCGGGGAAGGTCCAGTCCAGGGTGTCCACGTCCCAGTAGATGGAGTAGGAGTACCCCGCCGCGCGCACGAGCCGGCGCTCGTGTTCGCTGAAGGCGCCGTACGGCTCCCGGAAGAGCGGGCGCGGGTCGCGGCCGGTGGCGGCGCGGATCGCCTCCTCGCCGTCCCGGATCTGCTGCAGCACCTCCTCGTCGGGGATGGTGGTCAGGTCGGGATGGCTGTAGGTGTGGTTGGCGATCTCGTGCCCCTCGTCGGCGATGCGCCGGGCCAGGTCCGGGAACTGCTCGGCCCAGCGGCCGGTGAGGAAGAAGGTGACCTGGAGGCCGTGCTCCCGGAGCACGTCGAGGATCGCCTCGGCGCCGTCCGCCCCCGAGCCCGCGTCATAGGTGAGGGCGACCATGCTGCAGGAGCGGTCGCCGTGGACGACGAGGCGGCTGGGCTCGCCCTCCGGCACCTCCGGCAGCGGATCCCGGGCGGGATCCTCCTGTCCCCGGGGGTCCTGTGCAGGCGGTTCCTGTGTTCCCTCCGACGGGTCTCCCGGTCGTTCGGGTGAAGCGTCCGGAGCTTCCGGCTGTGGCGCCTGTGGCCCCTGCGGGTCGTCGGCCGGAACGGGCGGCTCGGGCCCCTGCGGATCGCCGGGCGAAGCGGGCAGGCCGGGCTCCTCCGGCGGAGCCGGCGTCCCGGCGGGGTCCCGGGGCACGCCGGTGTGGGCACCGCTCGGGAGGGGCGGCGCGCAGCTGGCCGCCAGTGCGAGAACGATCAGCAGGGCGGCTGCGCGGACACGTGTGGCAGACATGGTAACCCCCCTGACCGAGGTCATCCACCTGTTGGACGGTCAGGGGGTAAACTAAGTTCGGGTCCGCTCAGTCTTCCTGCACGTGCAGGACCTTGTAGCCGTGCTGCTCCAGCAGCTCCACCAGGGGCCGGCTTGCGCTGGTCTCCACGCGCACGATAATCTGGTACTGGTCGAGGATGGAGGACCGGAACGTCGCCAGGTTGCGGATGGTCATGCCCGCGTCGCGGATGATCTCGCCGATGCAGGCCAGCTGCCCCCGGCGGTCCGGCACCACCAGCGTCAGGCGGATCGTGCCGGAGTCGACGCCGAGCAGGTCGGCGAAGGCCTTGAAGATGTCGTGCTCGTTGATCACGCCGACGAGCTGGTCGCCCTCGACCACGGGCAGCAGCGGGACGTCGTGCTGGAACATCTTCTTGGCGGCGGTCTCCAGGAGGTCCGTGGGCTCCACCGTCACCGGGTCGGGCACCATGACCTCCTTCACCTTGCGGGGCAGGGCTGCCTGGCGGCCTTCCTTCATGCAGGCCTCGTAGATGTCCGTCAGCTGGATGATGCCGACCAGGCGGTCCGCCATGACGGGCAGACAGTCGTATCTCTTGGTATTGATGATCTCGTACGCGCGCTGCAGCGTATCGTCCGGGGAGACGGTGGTGACGTCCTCGGTCATGACGTTGCGCACAATCATCGGAACCTACCCCCTCTTCGTTCCAGTTCTCTGGTACAGGACCGCAATGGGGGAATTGGACGCCGGGAGGCAACCTCCCTGTTAGATAATCAAAGAAAATGCAGCGATCCGGGGAAGGGGGTGAGCGCTTTGCGCTTCGCGGTGGAGCCCGAGGCCCGGGGGCTCCGGCTGGGCCAGTACTTGTTCGACCGGCTGAAGCTCTCGCGCACCCTGGTGCGCAAGGCCAAGGCCGGCGGCGCCATCCTGGTGGACGGCCGGCCCGCCCGCACCAGCCAGGTGCTGGCCGGCGGCGAGGTGGTGGAGATCCGGGTGGCGCAGGCGGGGCGGGTGACGCCGGAGCCGGTGCCGATCCAGGTGGTCTACGAGGACCCGTACCTGCTGGTGGTGGAGAAGCCCGCGGGCATGGTGGTCCACCCAGTCAGGGACTACGTGTCGGGCACCCTGGCCAACGGCGTGGCCTGGCACCTGCTGCAGGCGGGGGCGGATCCCGTGGTGCGGCCGGTGCAGCGCATCGACCGGGAGACGTCGGGGCTCGTGCTGTTCGCCCGGGATCCCGCCGTGGCCGGCCGGCTCGCCCGGGAGCTGGAGCGGCAGAAGATGGAGCGGCGCTACATCGCCTTGGTGGAGGGTGAGGTGGCGGCCGACTCGGGCACGGTGAACCGGCCGCTTCGGCGGGTGTGGGGCCACCCGGTCGCCCGGGAGGTAGCGGAGGGTCCCCGCACGCCCGAGCAGGAGCGGCTGCTGGCCGAGGCGGCGGCTGCCGGCCGGACGCTGCGGGAGGACTGGACGGCGGCCGGCCAGCCGGCGGTCACCCACTGGCGGGTGCTGCGCCGCTGGCCCGGGGTCTCGATGCTGGAGCTGCAGCTGGAGACGGGGCGGACGCACCAGATCCGCGTGCACATGGCCTGGCTCGGCCACCCGCTGCTGGGTGACGAACTCTACGGCGGCAGCCGTGCACGCATCGGCAGGCAGGCCCTGCACGCGGCCAGCCTGGCCTTCGTCCACCCGGTGTCGGGCGAGCTGCTGCGCTTCACGTCGCCCCTGCCGCCGGACATGGCCGGGCTGGTGGCCCGGCTGGACGCGGGGGCCGGCACGTCGTAAGGGAGGGGGAGCGCGTGCGCTGTGCGGGCTGTGGACGGGAAGTGGACCGGCGGCCGGGGGAGCTGTGCCCGGACTGCGGGAAGGTCCTGGGGGCGGCTCACACCCCGGCGACGCCCGAGTCCACCGTTCAGGGTTTCGGCGTCGTGGTGCGGGGGATCCGGCAGGCGCGGTCCCGCTCGTGGCCGGTGCGGGTGGGCTCGCTGCTGCTCCTGGCGGTGCTTGCCCTCACCGGCGGGGCATGGCTGTTCCAGCTGCTTCAGCAGTCTGGCGGGAAGCCGGCGGCGGCCCTGCTCACGCCCCTGGCGCTGCTGCTGTTTACGGCGATTCTGGGATGGCGGTGGTATCGACGGTAGTGGGTGTGCCTGCGGCGGGCGGGCGCACCCGCTTCTTCAGTCTGCGACGGCCGTGTAGCGCCCCCGCAGGTAGCCGAGGGGCATGCGGTTCCGGTCGCCCGGGTCCAGCCGCTCCACCTGGCCGATGAGGATGGTGTGGTCGCCGGCGTCGATCCGCTGCACGGTCCGGCACTCCAGGAGGGCCAGGGCGCCGGGCAGGATGGGCGCGCCGAAGAGCCCGCGGGTGTAGGTGAGGCCCGCGAAGCGGTCCGCGCCCCTGGTGGCGAAGCGGTTCGAGAGGTCGGCCTGGTCGCCGCCCAGGATGTGGACGGCGTAGCCCGGCGCGGCCACCATCCCGTCGTAGCAGCCGGCCTTCTTGTCGATGCAGAAGAGCACCAGCGGCGGGTCCAGGGAGACCGAGGTGAAGGAGTTGACCGTGAGGCCCAGCGGCGTCCCGTCCTGCGCCGCGGCGGTCACGATGGTCACCCCCGTCAGGAACTGGCCCAGGGTGTCGCGGAAGGCCCTGCCGTCTATGGCTGTCATGTCGGCGTTCCCCCATTTCCAAGCAGATGGGCTGACTCGATTTTAACACTAACTGCTAACAAAAGTAACACTCGTTTTCCTGGCCTTCCCCTGCCTCTGTCCCTTGACTTCGCCTGCCGGGGGGACTAGAATAAACGTACGCCACGAACACACGTTTGGCGATTATGAGTTCGATTTTTGGTGACCCTTAAGATGCACGAGCGTGCGGAGGGGGATCATCAGCATGCGGTGGGTGAGCTGGGTGGAGATTCAGGGCCTCTACGCCGCCGCCGCCCGGGCGGCGGGGCTGGCGGCGGAAGGCCGGCCGGTCGTGATTCTGCGCGGCGGGCGCGCCTTCGACGGCTGTCGGGAGGCCTTCGCAGCGGGGCTGCAGCTGGGCAGCCCGGCCCGCCAGGTGCTGCGGGACGTTCCGGGGGCGGTGCAGGTCGACTGGGCGGATGTGGACGCCGCCGCCCGGGCCCGCGCCTTCTGGGACCGCTGCCTGGCCCACACGCCCTACGTCGAGCCGGTGGAGCCCCACCAGGTGCTGCTGGGCCTGCCGCTGCCGGACGACCCGGCGCAGGGCAAGGTGAGCCGGCGGCTGCAGGAGGAGGTGAGGGCGCTGGCGGAGGCGGCCGCGTCCTTCGGCTTCGCCGCCTTCGCCGGGGTCGGCACCTCCCGCCTGGTCGCCCGGGCGGCGGCCCAGGCGCTGCGGGCGGAGTTTCTGGAGCGGCGCCCCGGCACGGCCCCGCAGCGGCTGGACGCCGTGCAGCCGGCCAGCCCCCGGCGGCCGGGCAGCGGGCAGACCGTCGCGATTGTTCCACCCGGTGAGGAGGCACGCTTCCTCGCCCCGCTGCCCATCGGCTACCTGCCCTGCCCGCCCGAGGTGCGCCGCCGCCTGCGCCAGTTGGGGCTTGCGCGCATCGGCGAGGCGGCGCGGGTGAGCGAGGATGAGTGGGTGCGGCAGTTGGGGCCGCAGGGGCGGCTGGTGGCCCGCTGGAGCCGGGGCATCGACCCGGAGCCGGTGAAGCCCGCCTACCCGCCCCGACGGCTGGCGCGGCGCTCGGAGCTGGCCGGCGGCGTGCGGGAGCGGGACCCGCTGGAGCGGGAGCTGAGCCGGTCGGCCGCGCTGCTGGCCGCCCAGCTGGACCGGCGGGGCGAGGGCTGCCAGCAGGTGGGCCTGATCCTGGAGCTGGCCGACGGGCGGGTGCTGCACGCCGAGCGGACCCTGCCCCGGCTGCGGCACACCGCCTACCCGATCCAGCAGGGGCTGCACGCGCTGCTCGGCCAGGTGCTGGACGGCCTCGGGGAGCCGGTGGAGGTTGCGGCGGTCACCGCCGAAGTGGGGCTGATCGGCCCCCTCGACTGGCGGCAGATGGAGCTGTGGGACGACCGGTTGCTCCGGGAGCGGCAGGAGCGCATCGAAGGGGCCCTGGCCCTCCTGCACGAGCGCTTCCCGGCGCGGGTGATCGGCCTGGGGCCGCGCAACCCGCCCTCCTGGCGGGAGCAGATGCTCCAGTACGCCGATCCCTACCGCTGGTCCCGGAAGGCGTGATGGGCCGTGTCGCGCATCATCAACCGGCCTGTGGACGTGACGACCGGCCCCGACGGGCGGCCGGCCGCCTTCCGCTTCGCCGGGGGGCGGGAGCGGGTCAGCGCGGTGCTGGACGCCTGGGTCGAGACCGGCCGCTGGTGGGAGCGGGAGCCTGAGCTGGTCGCCTACCGGGTGGCCACCGAGAACGGCGGCCTCTTCGAGCTGAACTTCATCCCCCGGGAGCAGCGCTGGCTCCTCTATAAGGCGTACGACTGAGGCTCGTGCATGTGCCCCCGGGCAGCGGGGCTTGGCGCTCCGGGCGCCTTACCTTTGTAATGCTCCTCGGCAAGACGGGCGTGCTCGCTCCGCTGCGCCCGCGCCGTCTTGCCTGCGGAGCCTGAACTCAGCGCCCTCATGCGCCTGCGCCCCTGCTGCCCGGGGCTGCGCCAGCCGTACGCCTTGCCCCTGCTGCCCGGGGGGGCTGCGCCAGCCGTACGCCTTCCCCCTGCTGCCCGGGGCTGCGCCAGCTGTACGCCTTCCCCCTGCTGCCTGGCCCCCTCCAGCCGTACACCCAACCTCCAGCGAAGGAGTGCACTGCCCATGTGCTTCGTCCACCTGCACGTGCACTCGCCCTTCTCGTTTCTCGACGGCGCCTCCCGCCTGGACGCCCTGATCGCGGAGGCGGCCCTGCACGGGATGCCGGCCCTGGCCCTCACCGACCACAACAACGTGTCGGGGGCGGTGCGCTTCCAGCGGAAGGCGCAGGAGGCTGGCATCCAGCCGATCCAGGGCGCCGAGCTGACCCTGGAGGGCGGTTACCACCTCACGCTGCTGGCCACCGGGCCCAAGGGGTTTGCGAACCTGAACCGGCTGATCACCGCCGCCCACCTCGGGCAGGAGCCCCGGCCCGAGCTGGGGACGATGCTCGCCCTGGCCCCGAACCACGACCGGCTGCAGCCGAAGGCCCCCATGTCGGCCCTGGCCCACGACACCGACGGGCTGATCGCACTCTCGGGCTGCCGGCGGGGCGAGATCCCCTCCCTGATCCTCCGGGGACGCCTGGCCGAGGCGGAGGCCGCCGCCCGGCGCTACGCCGCCTGGTTCCCCGGCCGCTTCTACCTGGAGCTGCACGACGAGCGGCTGCCCGGCGAGCAGGCCCTGAACCGCGCCCTGCGCGACCTGGGCGAGGCCCTCGGCCTGCTGCTGGTGGCTACGGGCAACGTGCACTACCGCACCCGCGAGGAGTTTTTCGTGCACGACCTGCTCACGTGCGTGCGCACGCTCACCCGGCTCGACCAGCCCCACCCGGAGCGGCCGCTCAACGCCGAGCGCTACCTGAAGCCGCCGGAGGTGATGGCCGAGCGGTTCCGGGACTTCCCCGGCGCCGTGGCCAACACCCTCGCCATCGCCGAACGGTGCCGTCCGGTGCTGGACCTGGACGCCCGGCTCTTCCCCGAGTTTCAGACGCCCGACGGCTCCCACCCGGCCGCCTACCTGAGCCGCCTGGTCTACGACGGCGCGGCCCGCCGCTACGGGCGCATCACTGAGCGGGTGCGCCGGCGGCTGGAGCACGAGCTGACCATCATCACCCGGCTGGGCTACGAGGACTACTTCCTGCTGGTGTGGGACGTGGTCCGCTTCGCTCGGGAGCGGTCCATCCGCTGTGCCGGGCGGGGCTCGGCCGCCGACTCGGCGGTGGCCTACTGCCTCTTCATCACCGACGTGGACGCGATCGAGCGCGGCCTGCTCTTCGAGCGCTTCATGTCGCTGGAGCGGGCCGAGAAGCCCGACATCGACATCGACTTCGACGCCCGCCGGCGCGACGAGGTGGCGGCCTACGTCTACCGCAAGTACGGCGCCGAGCACGTGGCCTCGGTCTGCACCTACAACACGTTCCATGCCCGCTCGGCGGTGCGGGATCTCGGCAAGGCGATGGGCTTCCAGGACGCGGAGCTGGACTACCTGGCCAAGCGCATCCCCTGGCACGCCGACGCCGACGAGATCCTCGCCGTCATCAGCCGCTACCCCGAGCTGCGCCGCTCGGGGATCCCCTGGCACAAGTTCGAGCAGCTGGTGGAGGCGATGGCCCGGGTGGCCCGCTTCCCCCGCTTCATCGGCACGCACCTGGGCGGGCTGGTCATCTCCCGCCGTCCCCTGCTGGAGGTGACGCCGCTGCAGGTGGCCGCCAAGGGCCAGGTGATCTGCCAGTTCGACAAGGAGTACGTCGAGGACCTGGGGCTGGTGAAGCTGGACCTGCTCTCGCTGCGCACCTTCACCGCCATCGACGACGCGGTGCGGGCCATCGGCGACATCGACTACGAGCAGATCCCCCACGGCGATGCGGCCACCTACGAGATGCTGGGCGTCGGCGAGTCCATCGGCGTCTTTCAGCTGGAGTCGCCGGCGCAGCGGGCGCTGCAGGCCCGGCTGAAGCCCGACCGGTTCGAGGATATCGTCGCCTCGGTGGCCATCATCCGCCCCGGGCCCATCAAGGGGAACATGGTGGAGCCCTTCCTGGCCCGCCGCCACGGGCAGGAGGAGGTGACCTACCTGCACCCCAAGCTGAAGCCTATCCTCGAGAAGACCTACGGCGTGGTGCTCTTCCAGGAGCAGGTGATCGAGATCGCCACCGCGGTGGCCGGCTTCACCCCCGGCGAGGCGGACCAGCTGCGCCGGGTGATGACCCACGCCCGGAACCGGGAGGACATGGAGGCCATCGGCCGCCTTTTCCGGGAGAAGGCGATCGCGGCCGGGGTGGATTCGGCGGTGGCCGACACCATCTTCTCCTACATCCAGGGCTACGCCTCGTACGGCTTCTGCGAGGCCCACGCCGCAGCATTCGCCAACACGGCCTACAAGACCGCCTACCTCGTGCGCCACTATCCCGCCGAGTACTTCGCGGCGATCATGTCCTCCATGCCGATGGGCTACTACCCGATCAACACGCTGGCGGTGGACGCCCGCCGCCGCGGGGTCGGCCTTCTCCCGGTGGACATCAACCGCTCGGACGTGGCGTTCACCGTGGAGGCGTGGACGCCGGAGGCCTGGGCCTCCTTCTGGGGGACGGAGCCCTTCGCCCCCGAGTACCCGGCGACGGGCAAGGCGATCCGCATCGGGCTGAAGGCGGTGACGGGAGTGGGGGAGCCGGCCGCCGCGGCGATTGTGGAGGCCCGGGGAGCGCAGGAGTTCCGGTCGCTGGCAGACCTGGTGCACCGCACCGGCGGCAGCCTGGCCCGGGGGCCGCTGGAGGCCCTGGTGCTGGCCGGCGCCTTCGACCGGCTCCACCCCAACCGGCGGGCGGCGCTCTGGCAGGTGGCCCGCCTGCTGGAGGCGGAGCGTCTCCGCCGGGAGCGGGGCGCCGGCCAGGCTACGCTGCTGGGCGGCGCGGAGGCCGAGGCGCCCGCGATCGCCGACTTCAGCGCCGCAGAGCGCTACCTGAAAGAGTACGAGCTGACCGGGCTGATGATCCGCACGCACTACATGCGCTTCGTGCGCGACCGGCTGGCCGGGGAGGGCTACCTGACCGCGGCGGAGGTGCGGCGGCGACGGGCGGGCGAGCTGGTGAAGGTGGCGGGCCTGCCCGTCTGCCCGCACCGGCCGCCGACCAAGTCGGGCAAGATCGTCGTCTTCCTCTCGCTGGAGGACGAGACCGGCCTGATCGACCTTACCGTTTTCGAAGACGTATATCAGCGCTACGGCCACCTGATCTTCACCGACCCGCGCCCGCCGCTGGCCGCGTTGGGGCGGGTCGACCGCCGGGGCGGGCATGTCTCCGTCACAGTCAACAGGTTACGGCTGTTGGATACTTGACGGGCATACTATACTGGATTACGTGCGGCCGCGCCGAAAGCGTGCGGCCTCACACGCACTTGTCAACTGTGAGGTGGACCTGTTGCAGAAAGTCGGACGGAATGACCCCTGCCCCTGCGGAAGCGGAAAGAAGTACAAGGCCTGCTGCGGCCAGTACCACGCCGGCATTCAGTACCCCGATACTGTAGAGCGGATGATCCGGAGCCGCTTCACCGCCTATGCCATAGGTGACGTAAACTACCTCTACCGCACGACCCACCCCGACAACGAGGCGCTGGTGGGGAAGACGGAGGAGGAATACAAGCGGGAGACCTTGCTCTACTGCCAGCAGGTGGACTTCACCCGCCTTGTGGTGCACCACACCGAACCCGAGGACGAAAGCGGCATCGCGCGCGGCACGCTGACGGCCTGGTATAAGATCGCCGGCCAACCGGAGGATTCGTTCACCGAGCGGTCGGAGTTCGTGCGGGTGGACGGCCGCCTGCTCTATCTGAACGGGACCGAGGTCGAGGCCCAGGCTGCCGACGACTGAACGGGCGGAAGGGGGCAAATGCCCCCTTTCGGCTTTTGTGGAACTGGATCGCGCTCTGTTCACGTCAAACAAGAGTAAGTTGCTATAGCGGCCCTCTCTGATTTTGCTATAGTAGTACAAGCAAACTATGCACGTGACGAGGAGGGAGGCCCGTGTACCGCGTACCCAACAAGCACCGGCGGAGAAAGAACTGGCGCTGGCTGGTCCCGCTCGTCGCCATCCTCGCAATCTTCGCCGCCGTGCGGGCCATCTCCCTCTACCGCCCCTTCCAGGCGCCCGCCTCGGCCAACCCGACCGCGCCGGGGCAGGAGGAGCCTGAACCGCCAGGCTCCGAGGGTCTCGAGACGCTGCCGGGAGACCGCCAGACCTTCCTGGTGATGGGCGTCGAGGGCTGGGAGGGCGAGTGGGGCCGGTCCGACTCGATGATGGTGGTCTCCTACGATCCCGCGGCGCAGCGGGTTGCGATGCTCTCGATCCCGCGGGACCTGTGGACGAAGATCCCCGGCCACGGCTACGACAAGATCAACCACGCCTTCGCCTACGGCGGCCCGACGCTCTCCGTGGAGACCGTGGAGCGGCTGCTGGGCATCGACATCAACCACTGGGTCGCCGTCTCCTTCGAGGGATTCGTCGAGGTGATCGACGCCCTGGGCGGTGTGGAGGTCAACCCGCCGGAGCCGCTCTACTACCACGATCCCTATGACACCCGGTTCGGCCCGGACGGCCTCGTGATCGACATCGCGGCGGGACCGCAGGTGATGGACGGGCTGACGGCGCTGAAGTACGCCCGGTTCCGGGCGGATGCCGAGGGCGACATCGGCCGCATGCGCCGCCAGCAGGAGATCATCAAGGCCGCCGTGAAGAAGGCCGCCACGCCGGCCATCATCGGCCGGGCGCCCCAGCTGATCTCCGCACTGTACAGCACCATCGGCACCGACATGAGCGTGGGCGAGATGATCTCCCTGGCCTCCAAGGGCCGGCCGGCGCTCTCCAACCCCATCGTGACGGGCACGCTCACGGCCGATGAGTACTGGATCGATGGCGTGTTCTACTTCGGCGCCGACCTGGTCGATCTGCGGACAGCCGCCTACGAACTGCTGGTGGGGGAGCAGCCCCCGGAAGCCTTCGTGGCAAAGGCGAAGGCCGACAACGAGGAGTACCAGGCCGTCCTGCAGGAAGCGTACGCCCGGTCGCAGGCCGCCGCCGCCGAGATGGGTGAGTCCGGTGAGGAGGAGCCCGGCGATGAGTCCGGCGAGGACGGTGACGGTGCGACCGGCGAGGGTGGCGCCGGTGACGACGGCGACGGCGGCGAGCCCGGCGAGGGCAGCGAGGGCGGCGGCGACGACGGCGAGCACCCGGACGAGGACACCGCTCTCGCCCCCATCAAGGCGACCGTCAACCTGGTGGACGCCACCGGGCGCGGCATCGCCTGGGAGTACGTGGACCGCCTCGAGGCCGTGGGCCTGCAGGTGGCCCGGGTGCACGAGAGCTCGGCAGTGATCAGCTCGACCATGGCCGTCGTGCGGGTCGCCGGCGTCGATGTCGCCGACGAGCTCAACAGCGTGCTGCCGAGGGTGGTCTACGCCGTGATCCCCGACCCGACGTCCGCCCAGGACGTCGACCTGATCCTCGGCACGGACCTGTTGCCTGAGGAGTGACCGACGGACAAGCGAGTCACCGACAGGCAAGTGAGTCACCGACAGGCAAGTGAGTCACCCCGCATCCCGGCGGTGGCTCATTTTGCTGCCCACCGGTCTCCCACTGCGTGGCCAGACGTGGGGCGGTGCTTACAGAAGGCCGCTAAGTCCCGGAAGAGGGCGGCAGGGACGAAGCATACCCCAGCGAGCGCACCGCTGACCGCCTGGTGGGCTCGCAACCCTGGCTCCAACGGCAAGGTTTTGCGCCGCGCCGCACCTGGGCGGTGGCCAAAAACCTTGCCGTTCAGCCGTAAAGCACCCGGTGATCAGCGGAGTCATGCTCACAGGATGCCTCGCGGCCCTCTGGAAAAGGGGGCATGAGATGCTTCAAATACCCCCTGGGGCACCTCCGGCCACCCATCGGACCCACAACCCCGGCTCCAACGGCAAGGATTTGAGCCACCCCGCACCTGGGCGGTGGCCAAAAACCTTGCCGTTTAGCCCTAGAACACCCGCTGATCAGCGGAGTCATGCTCACAGGATGCCTCGCGGCCCTCTGGAGAAGGGGGAACGAGATGCTTGAAATACCCCCTGGGGCACCTCCGGCCACCCATCGGACCCACAACCCCGGCTCCAACGGCAAGGTTTTGAGCCACCCCGCACCTGGGCGGTGGCCAAAAACCTTGCCGTTCAATCCTAAAGCACCTGGTCATCGGCAGAGTAGCGCCCACAGGATGCCTCGCAGCCCACCGGGGAGGGGAGTATGAGATGCTTCGAATACCCCCGGGGGCTTCTCGAACCGCCGGGCGGACACAGCCCCCCGGCTCCAACGGCAAGGATTTGAGCCACCCCGCACCTGGGCGGTGGCCAAAAACCTTGCCGTTCAATCCTAAAGCACCTGGTGATCAGCGGACCTAAAGCACCGGATGGTCAGCGGACGTAAGGCACCCGGTGACCAGCGGAGTCGCGCCCACAGGATGCCCCGAGGCCCTCCTGCCCACGCGATTTGACCTTGAACTTCCACCTGAGGAATCTGCTTGACACCCAGGTAATCGCCGACTACACTCAGATAGGAATTTTCCTGTTTGCGGTCAGAGGGGAGGAGCGCAGATGACGGTTGAGCAGGTGCTTCAGCGCCTCAGGGAGATGGGCTGCAAGCTGACGCCGCAGCGCCGGCTGATCGTCGAGGTGCTGCTGAATGCCGGCGATGCGGAGCTGACGGCAGACGAGATCTACCAGCAGGTGCGGGCGGTCTACCCCGAGGTCGGCCTCGACACGATCTACCGCAACCTGCGGCTGATGGGGCGGCTCAACGTGGTCACCGAGGTGCGGCTGCCCGGGCGGCTCGCGCAGTACTCCCTCAACCGGACCGCCCACGCCCATTCCCTGGTCTGCCTCGAGTGCGGCGCCGAGATCCCCATGGGCCACTGCCCCATCAAGGAGCTGGAGGCTGTGGCGCTGGAGCAGCACGGATTCGTGATCTCGTCTCACCGCATCGAGCTCTTCGGCTACTGCCCGGCCTGCGCAGCGCGGGAGAACGCCCCGACCTAGCGGGCGGCCCTGGCAGCGCCGCAGCGTCTCGGCTCCTTCCCTGCACCGCCTCCACCGCATCGCCGTCGCGTTCCCGCCGTGTCCCCGTCGCACCCCGCCGTGTCCCCGTCGCATTCCCGCCGTGTTCTCATCGCATTCCCGCCGGGTTCCCATCGCATTCCCGCCATGTCCCCGTCGCATTCGCACCCTGTCCCCATCGCATCCCCGCCATGTCCCCGCCGTGTCCCCGCCATGTCCCCACCCCATGCCCCGCGTCTCTTCGCAACAAGGAGGTTCTCCACCCCGTGCGCTGGTTCAGATCGCTCCTGATCCTGTTGATCCCCCTGCTGGCCGTGGGCTGCACCCGGGCCGGGCAGCCCGGTCCAGGGGCCACGGCCTTCGCCGGCGACGGCCGGCTGAAGGTGGCGGCCAGCATCTATCCGGTCTACGAGTTCGCGCGGGCAGTGGGGGGAGACCGCATCGACCTGGTGCTGCTCGTTCCTCCCGGCACCGAGCCCCACGACTGGGAGCCCTCGGTGGGCGACGTCCGGACGCTCAACGCCGCCGACATCTTCCTCTACAGCGGAGCAGGGTTCGAGCACTGGGTCGACCAGGCGCTGGCCTCCCTGGACAACCGGGACCTCGTGGCGGTGGAGACCAGCGGGGGGTTCGACCTGCTGGCTGGGTCCAGCGAAGCAGAGGACCATGAGGGCCACGACCACGGCGACCTGGACCCGCACCTGTGGCTCGACCCGGCCGGTGCGGCGCACATGGTGGAGCGCATCGCTGAGGCGCTCTCCGCGGCCGACCCCGCCGACGCCGACGCCTACCGCACCAACGCGGCCGCCTACCGGGCGGAGCTGGCAGCACTGGACCAGGAGTTCAGCGCGGGCCTCGCCCAGTGCCGGCGGCGGGTCTTCTTCACCACCCACGCAGCGTTCGGCTACCTGGCGCATCGGTACGGCCTCGAGCAGCGGGCGATCATGGGCCTCTCCCCCGACGCCGAGCCGACCCCCAGGGCGCTGAAGGCCGTCGTGGAGGAGGCGCGGGAGAACGACGTGCGCCACATCTTCTTCGAGTCGCTGGTGAGCGACAGGGTGGCCCGGGTGGTGGCGGACGAGATCGGCGCCTCGACCCTGGTGCTCAACCCCTTCGAGGGGCTCACCCCCGAGCAGGTGGCTGCCGGCGAGAGCTACCTCAGCGTGATGCGCCAGAACCTGGCCAACCTGCGCGTGGCACTGGAGTGCGAGTGACATGAACGCAAACCCGATCGTAGAGCTGCGCGACGTCAGTTTCGCCTACGGTAAGGACCTGGTGCTGGACCGCGTCAGCCTGACTGTCGGGCGCGGCGAGTACCTGGGACTGATCGGCCCCAACGGGTCGGGCAAGACGACCCTGCTCCGGCTGATGCTGGGGCTCCTGCCCGCCGTGAAGGGCGAGGTGCTGCTGTTCGGCACCCCCGTGCGCCGCTTCCGCCAGCGCTGGCGCGTGGGGTACGTGGCCCAGAAGGCGGCGTCCTTCAACTCCGCCTTCCCGGCGACGGTCGAGGAGGTCGTCGCCACGGGCCTCGCCGCCCGCCGAGGGCTCCTGCGCCCGTTCACGGCGTCCGACCGCCGGGCCGTCTACCTGGCGCTCGACCGCGTGGGGATGCTCCCGTTCAAGGACCGACTGATCGGCCGGCTTTCCGGCGGCCAGCAGCAGCGCGTCTTCATCGCCCGGGCCCTGGTGAGCCGGCCGGAGCTGCTGATCCTCGACGAGCCGACCGTCGGCGTGGACGCCTCCGCCGAGGCCCAGTTCTACCAGCTGATCCGCAGCCTGCGCACCGAGATGGGGCTGACGGTCATCCTGGTCTCCCACGACATCGGTGCGGTGGCCCACGAGGTCTCTGCGCTGGCCTGCCTCAACCGGCGGCTCTTCTACCACGGCTCCCCGGCCGATTTCGGCACCGAGGAGCAGCTCTGCGAGCTGTACGGCCACCAGGTGGTGCGCATCCAGCACCATCACCACCACGGGGAGGGGTCGCCCGATGCTTGAGATGCTGACGCTCTCCTTCATGCAGCGGGCCCTGGTCGCCGGGTTGATCGTCGCCGTGGTTGCGCCCTCCATCGGGCTCTTCCTCGTTCTGCGGCGCCTGGCGCTCTACGGCGACGCGCTCTCCCACGTGACGCTCACCGGCGTGGCGGCGGGCATGCTGGCCGGCACCTACCCCGTGGCCACCGGGCTCGCCTTCGCGGTGGCCGCCTCGCTGGGGATGGACTGGCTCCGGCAGTCGTACCGCAAGTACAGCGAGATGGCGGTGGCCATCGTCCTGGCCGGCGCTCTGGCGCTGGCGGTGATCCTGCTCTCGCTGGCCGCCGGGAGCACCGGCGAGATCATGGCCTACCTGTTCGGCTCCATCGTCACCGTGAGCAGGACGGACGTCCTCGTGATCGCAGTGCTCGGCGTGGTCGTGCTGGGCGTCCTGTCTGCCGTCTATAAGGAGCTGCTCGCCACCACGTTCGACGAGGAGTACGCCCGCATCGGCGGGATGCCCGTGCGGCTGCTGAACATGCTCTTCTACGTGCTCGTGGCGCTGACGGTGGGGCTGACGATGCGGGTCGTGGGCGCACTGCTGGTCTCCTCGCTCATGGTGGTCCCGGTGGGTGCCGCCCTGCAGGTGGCCCGCTCGTTTCGCGGCGCCCTGCTGCTCTCTGTGGGCTTCGGCCTGCTCTCCGTGCTGGTCGGGTTGAGCCTCGCCTACCTGCTGGACCTCGCCCCCGGCGGCACCGTGGTCTTCACGGCCGTGGTGATTCTGCTGCTCGTCACCGCCTACAAGCGCATTCGTTCGCTGGAGTAGGGCCTGGGCAAAGCGAAGGGCTCCCCTGCACATCCCGTGCGGGGGAGCCCTTCGCTGTCTTAACGGGGAAGCCTTGCCGTTGTCTGTACTGAGTTGTCGCCACCTGTAGGGTGGAGCCTTAGCGCTACTTGAACGAGATCTCCCGGGTGTACTTGTTGGAGGGGTCCCAGAGCATGAACGACTCGATGCCGAGGTCCCGCAGCGCCTGAACCTGGGCCATCACCTCTGCGGGGCCGTAGGTGATGCCGCCCAGCGAGAAGTCCTGGATCCAGGGGCGGTGCTTCTCGATCGGCAGCCCCTCGGTCCGGGCCAGCGCCCTGGACATGGAGTTGTAGACCGTCTCGTAGGGCGCGGCATTGGGGTTCTCGAGGCCGTAGGTCCAGGGGGCGTAGTGCGAGGGGTAGACCATCGGGGCGACGTAGTCCACGATCTCCATCACGGCCCGGTAGTCCTGGCCGATCTCCATGTCGTCGCCCTCGGCCACCGAGGTGGTCAGGCCGAAGAGGTCGGCCCCGACCACGACGCCCAGCGGCTTCAGCTCCTCCATGGCCCTGCGCAGGAAGGCGTTGATGTTGCCCGTCCGGTACTCGGCGGTGGTGTCCTTGCCGTTGTAGCCGTCGCGCAGGTGCTCGGAGTAGCGGATGTAGTCGAACTGGATCTCATCGACGCCGGCGGCGATGGCCTCCTTGGCGATGTCGATGTTGTACGTCCAGACGTTCTCGTTGGCCGGGTCCATGAAGGAGTAGGCGCCTCCGTCAAAGCCGGGGACCGCCCACTCGGGCCTGGCCTTGTAGAGCCACTGGTCGTTCATGACCACGATGCGGCCGGCCACCCAGAAGCCGCGCTCGTGGGCCTCGGCGATGAAGGCCGGCAGATCCCGGATCTTGGCCAGGTTGGCGCCGATCTCCTGGGCCAGGGGCACGTTGGACTCCCAGGAGAGGTATCCGTCCTCGGCCTTCAGGTCCAGCACGATGGTGTTGATGCCGGCCTCCCAGGCCCAGTCGAGCAGCGGCCAGACCAGGTCGGGCGAGCCCGCGTACCAGCCGGAGAGGTGCAGGCCGCGCACCGGGTTGGGCATCGTGCGCACCGGCTTCTGCGGCTGCGAAGGTTCGCCTGCGGGGTCCGTGGGATCCGAACCGCCGCCGGGCTCCTGCTCGCCGCCGGGGCCGCCGGAACCGCCCGGCTCCGGGTTCTCCCCGGTGGAGCCGCCCGGCTCCTGGCCGGGATCCTCGGACCCGCCGGGCTCCTGGGCGGGATCCTGGCCGCCGGGTTCCGTGATGTTGCCCGCGGGAGTCTGGTCGGAGGTTCCCGGTGGGGGAGAGCCGTCCGCACGCCCACCGCAGCCGGTGAGCACGAGCGAAGCGATGAGGACCGAACTGAGAAGAGCGGGTGTGAGCAATCTACGCATGTGGCAACCTCCGGTTCCGACCTGTGATACACGTTAGACGAACCTGGCGGTGCTCTAGTTTGTACGATTTCATGTTTAGACCCTGACAGTTTTGCGCAGCGCTCACTGTGCCATCAGTGGGCCTGCGGCTGCATCTCAAACGAAGCCGCGGGCACCGCACTGACGCCCCCGCGGGCCGCGACCAGTTGCCGGATCAGCGCCTCGGCCTCGGCCCAGGAGTGGACCCGGTAGCAGTCGTGGAAGTCCCGGTTGTAGGGGTAGTCCATCATGATGCGGACCGCCGGGTGGTTGCGCAGGTTCTTGGGCGCGTCGTCGAACATGAAGTCGCCCCGCACCAGGTCCTTCCGGTAGGTGATCACGATGTTGCCGCGGGGGACCATGGGCAGGTGTCTGCGGACCCACGCGATCTTGTCGCCCGCGGCTTCCCTGGGGCTGGCGGTGACGACCACCAGCTCGCAGATGGGGGCCAGCCGCTCCAGCGACTCCACGCAGCCCTCGATGGGCTCCAGGTCAGCGAAAAAGCCGGGGCGGTTCAGGTAGTGGTAGATGCGCTTCCCGCACTCCGGCTTCACGAAGCGGTCCCAGTTCCACGAGGTGATGTCCTCGGGGCGGAGGTTGTCGTGGTAGTCCCGGTTGTAGACGGCGAGCCACTTCTTCATCAGGTCGCAGCAGATGCCATCGAGGTCGAACAGGAGGATCGGCTTGGACACGTTTCCGCCACCTCTCCGGGGTCATGCTGTACATAGTATGCCCCGGCTTGCGGCAGAAGTCGGCCGGGCACTGCTGGTCCGCCCTGTTGCCTGCCGATCCGCCGTGCCGGCCGCGAGCTCTGCGGCCTGCTGATCGACTGCCGTTGGCGAGCACCGCAGCCTGCCGACCGGCTGCCAGCGGTGAGCACCGCGGCCTGCCGATCCGCCGTGCCGGCAGCGAGCTCCGCTGCCTGCTGATCGGCTGCCGGCAGCGAGTTCCGCAGCCTGCCGATCCGCCGTGCTGGCAGCGAGCTCCGCGGCCTACCGATCGGCTGCCGGCCGTGAGTTCCGCGGCCTACCGATCGGTTGCCGCCGCGAGTTCGGCAGCCCGCCGATCGGCTGCCGGCCGCGAGTTCCGCGGCCTGCTGATGGGCTGCCGGCGGCGAGTTCCGCAGCCTGCCGATGGGCTGTCGGCAGCGAACTCCGCGGCCTACCGGTCGGCGGTGGCGGCGGCGAGGTCGGCCGCCGCACGGCTGAGGCGCTGCACGCTGGCCCCCATCTCCTGCACGAGCTCCGCAAGCGTGTTGGCGACGCCGGCCACCTCTTCGGCGACGGCGGCGCTGGTGGCGGCGGTCTCCGCCGCGGTGCGCCCACCGGCTGCGAGCTGCTGGGCGGTGGCTGCGATCTGCTCGGCTGACGAGGAGTTCTCATGCGCAAGCGCGGAGAGTTCAGCCAGGGAATCCGCCAGCCGCTGGCTGTGCTCCGTCAGCCGGGCTGCCTGGTCGGCGATGTCCGCCGTTCGTTCGGAGGCCCTGCCGACCGCCGCGCGCAGGTGCTCCAGCGTCTCGCCGGTGGAGGCGGAGAGGGCGAGCCCCTCTTCGGACAGGTCGCTGGTGGTGACCATGGCTGCCCGTGCGGTCGCAATGCCCTCCTGCACCTGCGCGATGAGGCGCGCGATCTCCGCGGCAGCCTGGCTGGAGTTGGCGGCCAACTTGCCGACCTCCTCGGCGACCACGGCGAAGCCCCGGCCGGCAGCTCCCGCCCGGGCAGCCTCGATCGCGGCGTTGAGCGCCAGCAGGCGGGTCTGGCCGGCGAACTGCTCGATGGTGGTCACCACCTTGCCGATCTGGGCGGAGTGGTTCGCCAGTTCCGCCATGGCGGCCGCGGCGTCCGCGGTGGCCCGGCTGAGGCGGGCCATGCCGTCCGCAGAACGCTGCACCACGCTTCGGCCCTCCTCGACGGCCTGTCTGGCCGCCTCCGCCTGCGCCGCCACCTCCCGGGCCAGACCGGTCACGCTCGAGGACGCGGCGGCCATCCCGCGGCCCAGTTCGAGTGCGCCGTCTGCGTGCGCCAGCTGGCTCCTGGCGGCTTCGGCCACCGCCCCGACAGCCGCCGTCAGCTCCTCGAGGGCGGCGTGGCTTTCGCCGGCAGCAACGCGGGCCTCCTGGCTCGCCTGCGACAGCCGGGCGACGGTGGGGCGGAGCCTGGCCTCCACCTGCTGGTCGGCCTGGCGGCCGATCTGGGAGAGGTCGGCCACGGCTGCCGTCAGCTCGCCCGTGGTCTGGCGCGCCTCGGCGAGCAGGGCGTCAAGCCTGCGGAGCACCTCTTCCTTCGTCGCCGCGGCCGACAGCTCATCCAGCAGCGCCCGGTTGCGCAGGGCGATGGCGTAGAGGCCGATGCCCACCAGCGTCAGCATGACGCCGTTGACCAGGCCGATCCGGGCGAGCGAGATGGAGGGGGCGACCTCGGGCGGCCGCAGGAGGAGGACAGCGATCCACCCCGCCACGGCCAGCAGCGTGCCGAGCACGGAGACCGAGCGCTGCACATAGAATCCGGTGATCATGGGGAGGATGAACCAGATGCCCATGTGCTGGTTGGAGCCGGGCACCAGAAAGGCGATGCCGACGAGCACGGCCGCCACCGCGCAGACCAGCAGGTACTTCTGCAGGCGCGGCAGCAGCCCGCGCCAGACCAGGAGTGTCGCTGCGCCCAGGACTGTGGCGGAACCCATTCCCCACAGGAGGAAGAGCTCACTGTCGAGCCCGGTGCGGTGAGCCAGGGGGAGTAACACCGCGAGGACGAGTCCCAGGCTGATCCACAGGATCAGCGTAACGGTGCGGTTCGTCGCCTGCTCATGGTTCTGAAGCCGCTTGCGCAGGTCCATGGACCACAACCTCCACTCAGTGCAGCCAAGGGTCTACCATGTACACATATGCAAATAGTCACAATTGGCCATTGCTGTGCGGTATTCCTCCCAATCCTGCAATGTAAATGCCTGACTGTGCCAGGGGCCCGAAACGGTCGGAGTCCCGCCCTTGCGGGGGGTGTGACAACTGGTATAAAGTAGTTACGGGTAATCCATCACGCCCCCGCGCACGGGCGCCGGGGGGAGAAGAAGGTGGGCAGCCGTGGCAGAGACGATGCGAGCCTTGCGGAAACTGGAAGCCGGTCCTGGCGCAATTCTGCAGCAAGTTCCGATTCCGACCATCGGCCCCCGGGACGTCCTCGTGAAGGTGCGGGCGGCCTCGGTCTGCGGCACGGACTACCACATCTACACCTGGGATCCCTGGTCTGCCAACCGGGTGAAGCCGCCGCTGACCATCGGCCACGAGCTGGCCGGCGAGGTGGTTGCGGTCGGCAGGGAGGTCACGGCCTGCAAGGTCGGCGACTACGTGTCGGCCGAGACCCACATCGTGTGCAACCGTTGCCCCCGCTGCCACGTGGGTGAGTATCACCTCTGCGAGAACACGAAGATCCTTGGCGTGGACACCGACGGGGTCTTCGCCGAATACGTCGCCGTGCCGGAGCAGAACGTCTGGGTGAACGACAAGGATATCCCCTTCGAGCTGCAGTCCATTCAGGAGCCCCTGGGGAACGCCGTCCACACCGCCCTGAACGGCGAGCTGACCGCCCGCTCTGTGCTGGTCACCGGCTGCGGCCCCATCGGGATCATGTCGATCCCCGTGGCCAAGATGGCGGGCGCGGAGATCGTCATCGCGATGGACGTCAACGAGTACCGCCTCGACCTGGCCCGCCAGCTGGGCGCCGACCTGCTGATCAACCCGACGAAGGAGGATCCGATCGAGGCGGTGCGCAGCGTCACCCGCGGCTACGGGGCGGACGTGGTGCTGGAGATGTCCGGCAACCCCACCGCCATCCGGCAGAGCCTGAAGGCTGCCCGCAACGGGGCGCGCGTCTCCCTGCTGGGCCTTCCCGGCCGGCCGCTGGAGCTGGACCTCGGCGCCGACGTCGTCATGCGCGGCCTGGTGCTGCAGGGCATCACCGGCCGGAAGATGTGGCAGACCTGGTACCAGGTGCGCTCGCTCTACCGGGCCGGGCTGGCCGAGCGGCTGAAGCCGCTGGTCACGCACCGGCTGCCGCTGGAGCAGGTGGACACCGCCATGGAGCTGATGGGCTCGGGCCGGAGCGGCAAGGTCGTTCTGATGCCCGATCTGAAGGCCTGATTCCCGCACAGGAGGTCGATGCAACGTGGCTCTGACCGATTTCCTCGTGGAGGAGCTGAACAGCCTGAAGCAGGCTGGGCTCTACCGCCCCCTGAAGGAGCTGCAGTCGCCCCAGCGGCCCCGGTCCGTCATCGACGGGCGGGAGGTCATCAATCTCTCCAGCAACAACTACCTGGGCCTTGCCGACGATCCCCGCCTCAAGGAGGCCATGATCGAGGCCACCGAGAAGTACGGCGCCGGATCCGGCGCGGTGCGCACGATCATCGGCACGATGTCCATCCACAACGAGCTGGAGCGGAAGCTGGCCGAGTTCAAGCACGTCGAGGCTTGCGTGGTGTTCCAGTCCGGCTTCACCTGCAACTCGGGCGTGATCCCGGTGCTGGTGGGCGAGGGCGACGCCGTCATCTCCGACGAGCTGAACCACGCCTCCATCATCGACGGGTGCCGGCTCTCGAAGGCGAAGATCCTCCGCTTCAAGCACGCGGACATGGACGACCTGGAGCGGGTGCTGAAGGAGAGCGACGGCCAGTACCGGCGCCGCCTGATCATCACCGACGGCGTCTTCTCCATGGACGGCGACATCGCCAAGCTGCCCGAAATCGTGGAGCTGGCCGAGAAGTACGGCTGCATGACCTACGTGGACGACGCCCACTCCTCGGGCGTGCTGGGCAAGAACGGGCAGGGCTCCGTGCACCACTTCGGCCTGAACGGCCGGGTGACGGTGCAGGTGGGCACGCTCTCCAAGGCGGTCGGCGTGCTGGGCGGCTACGTGGCCGGGCCCAGGGCGCTGATCGAGCTGCTCTGGCACAAGGGCCGCCCGTTCCTCTTCTCCACCTCCCATCCGCCGGGGGTCGCGGCCGCCTGCCTGAAGGCGATCGAGATCATGGAGCAGGAGCCCGAGCTGATCGAGCGGCTCTGGGAGAACACCCGGTACTTCAAGAAGGGCCTGACCGACCTCGGCCTGGACACCGGCCACTCGGAGACGCCGATCACCCCGGTGATCGTCGGCGACGAGGTGAAGGCGATGCAGCTCTCCGACCGTCTCCTGGAGGAGGGGGTCTTCGCGCAGGGGATCGCCTTCCCGACGGTGCCCAGGGGCAAGGCCCGGGTGCGCACGATCGTGACCGCGGCGCACACCAAGGCCGATCTGGACGAGGCCCTGGCCGCCTTCGCCAAGGTGGGCCGGGAGCTGGGGCTGACCCGGGCGTAGTGATCGCAGGTTGTTCGCCCTGCCCGGCCGCCGCGCGGCGCCGGGCGGGGCGGACGTGATTTTCCGGGCGGGGATGGGCCCCGCCCTTTGCGGAGGTGGGCTGTGAACTACGGTGCATACGTCGTGCTGGTTTCCTACCGTCTCCGGCAGGTGGGCTTCCTGACCGAGGAGTTCCCGCCCGAGCTGGAGGGGCGGCTGGCCCTGGTGGTCTCGCGCAGAGAGCCGTGGGGGCGCCTCTCCGTCGTTCTGCCGGCGCGCCTCAACCTGACCGACCCGCAGGAGCGCGCGGCTCTGGCGGGCGACTGCGCCGCGTGGGTGCGTTCCGGCCGGGGCGAGGAGCCGTGGCAGATGATCCTGCTCTTCCCCTTCGACCGCCGGGTGGCGGACGAGGAGGCGGAGGCGGTCGCCGCCCTGGAGGAGCGGGACCCGGACGGCTCGTGGGGCCTCATCCCCTGGTGCGCCGACCTGGAGGTCGGCCTGCTGGACCAGCACCGGGGCTTCCCGCCGGTCGGCCCGGAGGTCGCGCAGATTCTGACCGATGTGCCCGAGGAGCCCGCCCCCCGGCGTGCGGAGCGGGCGGAGGGTCCCGTGCGCGCGGCGCCCAGGCGGATGCCGCAGATCGGAGACTTCCCGGCGACGCGCGTCATCTTGGCGCTGACCGTCGCCTACTACCTCTGGACCGTGCTGATGGGCGGCGGGCTGAGCCGGCTCGTCAGCGGGCCGGACGGCATGGCCCTGATCCTGTGGGGGGCGAACTTCAGCCTGCTGACGCTGGCCGAGCAGGGCCAGCAGTGGCGGCTGGTCAGCCACCTCTTCGTCCACGGCGGCGCGCTGCACCTGGCGTTCAACATGTGGGCGCTCTGGCAGGTCGGGCGCTACATCGAGGCGATCTACGGCTCCGCCCGCATGCTCTTCATCTACTTCGTCGCCGGTGTGGCGGGCGGCATTGCCTCCGTGGCCCTGCGCCCCGGGCTGGTGGTCTCCGTGGGCGCCTCCGGGGCGATCCTCGGGCTGATGGGCGCCCTCATCTACTTCGCCACCACGGTGCGCCACCGGCGCGTCGACTGGCAGGGGCTCCTGACGCCGGTGGCCATCAACCTGATGTTCGGCCTCGTCTACGGGCGGGTGGACAACTACGCGCACGTCGGCGGCCTCATCGGCGGCCTGCTGGCCGGCTTCGTCGCCGGAGTGCCGGGCGAGCGCGGCGGCTGGCGGCGGTTCGGCGTCCCCGCGCTGGGCCTCGTCGTGGCGCTGCTGGTGGCAGGGGTGGTGCCGCTGCGGCACATCAGCACCCTGCTGCCCTGATGCAGGGGGGGCAACGGGGCGCCCCTTGCGCGCCTGCGCTAGATTCTGGTACGATAATGCAGGTTTTAGTTGTAGAGGAGGTTGGCGCCTGATGGGGCGGATCCTGGTGATCCACGGTCCGAACCTGAACCTCCTGGGCACCCGTGAGCCCGAGGTGTACGGCTCCACCACCCTGGCCGAGATCGACGCCATGCTCCACGAGCTGGGGCAGGAGCTGGGGATTGAGGTGGAGTCGTTTCAGTCCAACCACGAGGGCGCGATCATCGATGCGATCCACGGGGCCCGCGGGCGGTGCGACGGGATCCTGATCAACCCGGGTGCCTTCACCCACTACGCCCTGGCGATCCGCGACGCCATCTCGGCCGTCGGCCTGCCGGTGGTGGAGGTTCACCTCTCCAACATCCACAGCCGCGAGCCGTTCCGGCACCGGTCGGTGATCGCTCCGGTGGCGGTGGGCACCATCGCCGGGTTCGGGTCTGATTCGTACCTGCTCGGGCTGCGGGCGCTGGCCAACCGGATCCGATCTCAACGCTGACAGGGGGGACCGACGCATGACTTCCGACCGCCTTGGGCGCCTGAGGGCCGCGATGGCCGAGCGCGGGATTGACGGTCTCCTGGTTGCGAAGCCCGAGAACCGGGCCTACCTCAGCGGTTTCACCGGCAGCGCCGGCGTGCTGCTGATCACCGCCGACCGGGCCGTGCTGGTCACGGACTTCCGCTACACCGAGCAGGCCGCCGCGCAGGCGCCCGCGTTCGAGGTGGTGAAGCCCGAGAGCACCAACCAGGCCCTGCTGGCCCGCCTGGTGGACGAGACGGGGATCAGGCGCATCGGCTACGAGGGCGACCACCTGACCGTCGACGACCACCAGTCCTACAGGCAGGCCGTCTCCGGCTGCGAGTGGGTCTCCGTCACGGGCCTGGTGGAAGCGTTGCGCATGATCAAGGACGAAATCGAGATCGCGCTGATGCGCCGGGCCGCGGCCATCGCGGACGAGGCCTTCGCCCAGATCCTGCCGCTGATCAAGCCGGGCGTGACGGAGCGCGACCTGGGGCTGGAGCTGGAGTACCGCATGCGGAAGCTGGGCGCCGAGGGCGTGGCCTTCGAGACCATCGTCGCCTCCGGCGTGCGCTCCTCGCTGCCGCACGGCCATCCCACCGACAAGGTGATCGCGTCCGGCGACCTGGTAACCTTCGACTTCGGCGCCCTCTATCAGGGATACTGCTCGGACATGACTCGCACTGTCATGGTTGGGGAACCTACGGACAAGCAGCGCGAGATCTACGGCATCGTCCTCGAGGCGCAGAAGCGCGGCGTGGCGGCCTGCCGGCCGGGGATCACCGGCAAGGAGCTGGACGACGTCTGCCGCAGCTACATCGCCGAGCGCGGGTACGGCGAGCACTTCGGCCACGGCACCGGCCACGGCGTCGGCCGGTTCATCCACGAGGGGCCCAGGGTGAGCCAGCGCGGCGGCGACGTGGTGCTGAAGCCCGGCATGGTCATCACCGTGGAGCCGGGGATCTACCTGCCCGGCTGGGGCGGCGTGCGGATTGAGGACATGCTCCTGGTCACCGAGTCCGGGGCCGAGCCCTTCACCCATACGCCCAAGGAGCTGCTTATTCTCTAGTGTTGGTGAGCGTTCGCCTCTTACGGGGGGCGTGAGTATTCTGGCGCATAGCGTTGAGCGGAGGGGACAGACCAGTGATTTCGGTTAACGATCTCCGAAACGGCATGACCATCGAGATGGACGGCACGGTGTACCAGGTGATCGAGTTCCTGCATGTGAAGCCCGGAAAGGGCGCGGCCTTCGTCCGCACGAAGCTGAAGAACGTCCTGACCGGCGGTGTGATCGAGACCACGTTCCGCGCGGGCGAGAAGGTTCCCCAGGCCAACGTGGAACGGCGGGAGTATCAGTACCTCTATGAGAACCAGGGAAACTACGTCTTCATGAACACCGAGACCTACGAGCAGGTCGAGCTGACCCGCGACCAGGTCGGCAACGCCCCGAACTTCCTGCTGGAGAACATGATGGTCCAGATCGCCACCTGGAACGGCCGGATCATCGGCGTGGACCTGCCCAACACCGTCGAGCTGCGCGTCGTCGAGACGGAGCCCGGCTTCAAGGGCGACACCGCCACCGGCACCTACAAGCCGGCGAAGCTGGAGACCGGCTACGTGGTGCAGGTGCCGCTGTTCATCAACGTCGGCGACGTGCTCAAGATCGACACCCGCACCGGCGAGTACCTGCAGCGGGCGTAGCTGCGCCGGGTTCCCGGGCGGCTTGATGGTGGCGGGCCGCCGCGTGTTTGCGAAACGTCCGCGGGGCGTGCGCACGATGGTGCGCGCGCCCCGTGTTGTTTACCTGCGGTTCCGGGCAGACTATCCCGCGAGGCCATGCACGAGGAAGGAGGATCCCGCGATGAGTGACCTTCGTTCCCGAGTTGCGTACCTGCACGGTCTCGCGGAGGGGCTCGACCTGAACACCGGAACCGTCGAGGGCCGGGTGCTCGCAGGGGTGCTGGACGTCCTCGACGACCTGGCGGAGGAGGTCGGCGCCCTGAGCGATCTGCACGGCGAGCTGGCCGACTACGTGGGCGAGATGGACGACGACCTCTCCGCCGTCGAGGAAGAGGTCTACACCGAACCGGAGATCATCTTCATCCCCGACGAGGCGCAGATCGAGGAGGACGGCGTCTCCCTCGTCTGCTGCCCGAACTGCGGGCAGACCGTGAGCGCAGCAGCCGGGCGGATGTCCGCCGCGGAGGAGGAGGTGACCTGCCCGGTCTGCGGCTGCACGATGGACGCGGACGAGATCATGGAATAGGGCTGCCGAACCGGAGCGAGGCGGGCTGCAGGGCCCGCCTCGTTCTGTCATCTTCCCCCGGTCTGGTTCTCATAACGCGGGACAGGCTGGCATAGCATCTCAGCAGGAAGGGGAGGACGAGCGATGCTGCCGGAGGGGTTCGAGCGGGAGATCGCGCCGGTTCTGGCGCCCCGCCTGGCCGAGCTGGTGCGCAGGGCGGCTTTGGCCCTGCCGGGGCCGCTGGAGGAGATCCGGGTGCGGGAGGGCCGGCCGCTGCAGCTGGTCTACCCCGGCGGCGACGCCTTCATCGCCCCGGACGGCCGGCTGACCCCGGACCCCGACCGGGCGGAGCGGGCCAGCCGCGACGACCTGCAGCGCACCTTTCAGCTGATGGCCAGGGGATCCGTGTACGCCTGGGAGGAGGAGGTGCGGGGCGGCTTCCTCACGCTGGAGGGCGGCCACCGGGTGGGGCTCTGCGGCCGGGCCGTGACGGAGGGCGGGCGGATCCGCACCCTGAAGCCGGTGGCCAGCCTCAACATCCGCATCGCCCGGGAGGTGCCGGGCGCAGCAGACGCCCTCCTGCCGCAGCTCGTACGGGGAGGGCGCTTCCTTTCCACCCTGCTGATCTCGCCGCCCCAGGCCGGCAAGACCACGATGCTGCGGGACCTGGTGCGCCAGCTCTCCACCGGCGTCCCCCGGCTGCGCCTGCCGGGCCTGAAGGTGGGCCTGGTGGACGAGCGCTCCGAGGTGGCCGGCTGTTACCTCGGGGTACCGCAGAGGGACGTCGGGCCCCGCACGGACGTGCTGGACGGCTGCCCGAAGGCGGAAGGGCTGATGCTCGTGATCCGGTCGCTCTCGCCGCAGGTGGTGGCAGCCGACGAGGTGGGCAGGCCCGAGGACGCCCAGGCGCTCATGGAGGCGCTCCACGCCGGGGTGGCGGTGCTGGCGACGGCCCACGGCTCGTGCCTGGCCGATGTCCGCCGGCGGCCGGCGATGGCCGAGCTCCTCAGGGCCGGGGCCTTCGAGCGTGCGGTGCTGCTGGGGCGCAGCCGGGGTCCGGGGACCGTGGAGGCGGTGACAGACCTCACCCGGGAGGGAGCCGCATGACGCTGCAGCTGATCGGGGCCCTGCTGACGGTGCTGGTGCCCAGCTGGATCGGGTTTCAGATCGCCGCCCGCTACGCACGGCGGCCGGCGGAGCTGAGGGCCGCGCAGAACGGGCTGGCGGTCCTGGTCACGGAGGTGGAGTACGGCGCCACGCCGCTGCCCGACGCGCTCCGGAGCGCGGCGCGGGCCGCAGGGGCGACGGTGGGCGCCATGTTGGTGGACGCGGCCCACCGGTTGGAGGAGGGCGGCGGCGTCACGCCGGGCGAGGCGCTGACGGCCGCGGTGGCGGCGCACCGGGACGCCACCTGCCTCACGCCAGCCGACCTGGAGATCCTGCTGGCCCTGGCGCCGGTGCTGGGAGCGTCGGACCGCCGCGACCAGGTCCGCCACCTCCGGCTGGCCATGGACAGGCTGGCCGCCGCCGAGGCGGTGGCGGCCGATGAGCGGCGCCGCTACGAGCGGATGTACCGGTACGTGGGTGTGCTCTCGGGCCTGGCCCTGGTGCTGATACTGATCTAGGTTGGAGGGTGAGCCTGGTGGACGTGCAGCTCCTGTTCCGCATCGCCGGGGTCGGCATCATCGTGGCGGTCATGGCCACCGTGCTGAAGCAGGCCGGCAAGGACGAGCAGGGCCAGATGGTCACGCTGGTCGGGGTTCTCGTGGTTCTGATGATGGTGGTCTCCCTGCTGGGCAAGTTCTTCAACCTGGTGAAGACCACCTTCGGCATGTACTGAGCGGCGGGCTCCGAGTTCGGACCGCACGGGAGGAACGGCCTGTGGAGATTGTGAAGATCGTCGGCCTGGGCCTCTTGGCCGGGATGCTGATCAGCCTGCTCAGGCAGCAGAAGCCGGAGATCGCGATGCAGCTCTCCATCGCGGCAGGCGTCATGCTCTTCGTGCTGATGATGGCCCGGGTGCTGCGGGTGGTGGAGGTCATGCAGACCCTCGCCTCCCGTGCGTCGCTGGACCAGGCGCACATGGACACGGTGCTCAAGATCATCGGCATCGCCTACGTGGCCGACTTCGGCGCCCAGGTGCTGCAGGACGCCGGGGAGCGGGCGGTGGCCACCAAGGTCGAGATGGCGGGCAAGATCATCATCATGCTGCTGGCCATCCCCATCGTCCTCGCCGTGCTGGATGCCATCCTGAACCTGCTGGGCCAGGGGTGGGGGCCGTGAGGCGGCTCAGGGCGTGGCTGGGTGCGCTGCTCCTCACCTGGGCGCTGGCGCTTGCGCCGCCGCCGGCACTGGCCGATCCGGCCGGAGCTGGTCCCGGCGGGGCCGCAGCGGCAGGCGCCGCAGGACCGCTGCTGCGGGAGCAGGCGGCCGCCCTGGACACCAGCGCCATCGAGCGCTTCCTGGAAGAGGTGAACCGCACGTGGGAGGGGTACGGGCCCCAGATCAGCCTGGCCGACTTCCTGCGGTTCTACCAGGGCGACGTGTCGGAGGCCCTCTCGGCCCGGGCCATCCTGCAGGGGCTGCTCCGCTACCTGGTGAGGGAGATCCTCGCCAACGCCGACCTGCTGCTCAAGCTGGTGGTCCTGGCGATCGTGGCGGCGATCATGGGGCAGCTGCAGAGCGCCTTCGAGGCCGACTCCGCGGGCAAGGCGGCTTACTGGGTGATCTACCTCGTGCTGGTGGGCCTCGCCGTGACGGGTTTCGGGCTGGCGGTGGCCACGGCCCGGCAGGTGATGGAGAGCCTGAACAACTTCATGCTGGCGATCCTGCCCACGCTGCTGACGGTGCTGATCGCCATGGGAGGGGCGGCGACCGCCGCCATCTTCCAGCCGCTGATGGTGACGATGCTCAGCCTCATGAGCAGCATCATGGTGACGGTGGTCTTCCCCCTGGCGTTCCTGGCGGCGGTGGTGGACATCGTCTCCGGCCTGCACGAGCAGTACCGGCTGTCGAACCTGGCCGGCCTGCTCCGCCAGGGGGCCACGGTGGCGCTGGGACTCGTCGGCACCGTCTTCCTGGGCACCGTCGCGGTGAAGGGGGCGGCCGGGGCCGTGGCGGACGGGCTGGCCGTCAAGACGGCCAAGTTCGTCACCGGCTCGTTCGTCCCGGTCATCGGCAAGACGCTGGCCGACGCCACGGACCTGATCGTCGGCTCCTCCCTGCTGCTGAAGAACGCCCTGGGGATGCTGGGGGCGGCGGCCATCTTCTTCATCGTCTCCTTCCCGCTGCTCAAGATCCTGAGCATCGCCTGGGTCTACCAGGTCGCCGGCGCCCTGGTGCAGCCGGCGGGCGCGGGGGAGATCGCGCGGATGCTGACCACCATGGCCCGCTCACTCCACATGATCTTCGCCGCCGTGGGCATGGTCGCCCTGATGTTCTTCATCTCCATCGTCGTGATCGTCGGGGCGGCGAACGTGACGGTGATGGTGAGGTGAGGCCGTGGCGGCGCTGATCGGTTGGGTGCGCAGCCTTGTGGTGCTGGTGGTGCTGGCGTCCCTCTTGGAGATGCTCCTGCCCACCGGCGGGATGAAGCGCTTCGTCCGGCTGTCGATGGGGCTCCTGATCCTGTTGGGCGTGGTGCGGCCTCTGGTGTCGCTGCTGGGCGGACAGGCCGCCTTCGACCCCTACCTCTTGCAGGAGCCGGCCGGGCGGCTGCCCAGCATCGACGAGATCATGGTGGAGGCCAACCGCTTCCAGGCCCGGAGCCAGGCGCTTCTCCTGGAGGAGGTCCGGGGCCGGCTGGCCCGTCAGGCGGAGACGGCAGCCCTGGCCGTCGAGGGGGTGGCCGGGGCGGACGTGGCGCTGGAGCTGGGCGGGGGTCCGGCGCTGGAGACGGTGCACGTGGAGAAGGTGTCGGTGACGTTGCTGCTGGGCTCCCGCTTCGGCCAGGTGCGGCCCGTGGAGCCGGTGCGGATCGGCGGTGCCGGCGGCCAGGCGGAGGAGGCCCGTGGTGGGACCACGGTCCGGGCGCCGCTCCCGGAGGAGGCGCCCATCGCTGAGGCGGTGCGGCAGCAGGTGGCGGAGCAGTTGGGGATCGGGGATCCGAACGCGGTTGCGGTGTGGATTGCGGGTACGGCAAGGCCGGGGAGGTAGTGAGATGGGGGAGCTGAGAACGCCGCAGGGGCAGGGCCCCGGCGGGCCGCTGGGGTGGCTCGGGCTGGGGCTGACGAAGGAGCAGGCGAAGGTGATCCCGCTGGTGGCGGTGCTGCTGTTCATCGGCATCCTGCTGATCCAGTCGGACGAGCTCTTCGGCGTGGACAGCGGGGGCGGTCCCGCCGAGCCCGCCCCGAACGCGACGATGGTGAGCGCCGGCGAGGAGGACGAGCTGACCCGGCTGGAGCGGCAGAAGGCGGCGGAGCTGGAGCGCATGCTCGGGCAGATCCAGGGTGCGGGACGGGTGCGGGTGATGCTGACCCTGGCCGCAGGCCCCGCCATCGAGGTGGTGAAGAACACCACCGTCGACCAGTCGACGACCACCGAGCAGGCGGCCGACAGCTCCACCCGGCGGACGGAGTCGACCAACACGCGGGAGGACCACGTCTTTACGCGCAGCGGCTCCTCCGAGCAGCCGGTGGTGGCCAGGACCAGCGCGCCGGAGATCGCCGGGGTGCTGATCGTGGCCGAGGGGGCCAGGGACGTGCGCATCAAGGCCCGGCTGCTGGACGCGGCGGCCGTGGCCCTGAACATTCCCGCGAACCGGATCGAGGTGGTGCCGGCAGATGGGGGGTAGTGCGGTGTTCGTGGTGAAGCGGGGACCGGACCTGCTCCGGTTCCTGGTGTTCCTGGTGGTGGTGGCCTCGCTGGTCTGGTACGTGGTGGGACGGTTCGGGGAGTGGCGGGCGGCGGAGGGAGCACCGCCCCCGGGTTCGTCGCCGGGCACCGCCCTGGTGGATGGGGAGAGGCCCCAGGCGGAGCCTGCGGCGGCGGGTGACCGCCGGATCGGCGCACCGGCGCCGGAGGGCCCCGGGGAGGCCGAGCCCGCCGCGGCGCAGACCGGCGAGGGGAGCGACTACTTCGCCGAGTTCCGGATCGAGCGGGAGCGGACGCGGGGGGCGCTGGGCGACCGGCTGAAGGAGATCATGGCCTCGCCCGGCGCCGCCGAGGAGGTGAAGGCGGCGGCTGCCGCCCAGTACCTTGAGCTCGGGCAGCGGGCGGCCCTGGAGAGCCAGGCCGAGGCCATGGTGAAGGCCCGGGGGTTCAGCGACGTGGTGGTGCACCTCTCGCAGGGCTCGGCCCAGGTGGTGGTGAAGGCCGCCAGCCTGACGCAGCAGGAGGTGGCGCAGGTGATCGACACGGTCTCGCGCATCACCGGGGTGCGGGCGACGGCGATCACGGTGATGGCGAGGGCGCAATAACAGGTCCGGACGGGACGGAGGGAAACCTGCGGGCGTGGCGAAAGCAGGAAGCGCAGCCCCATCGCGGCATGGAGACGGAGGTAGAGGATGAGCGGCGAGTTCCTGCAACGGTTGCTCCAGCGGCTCCGCCAGGAGCCCGCGGTGCTGGATGTTCGGGTGGCCGGGGAGCCGGCCGGCTCCGGGGAGGCGGACAGGGTGGACCTGCACGTCTCCGCCGGGCCGGGCCTCGCTCCCGGCCTCCCCGCGTGGACGAGGACGCTTCCGGGGTGCGTGTACAGCGGGAGCGAGCCCCACGGCTGGACCCTGATCAGCGGCGACGGGGTGGAGTGGCGGCTCCACCTGCAGCCGGCCGGGGCTGCGTCCGGCCTCGCCGACGGCCGCCTTCACCCCGCCGGCGACAGCCCCTCTTCCGGTTGGTCGGAGGAGGACCTGCCGGCCCTGGCGGGCGACTTCTGGCGCGACCTGTACCGGGCCGCCCGCGCCATCAGGCAGGCGCGGCCGCTGACCGCCCACCGCTGGCTCTTCGCCTGCGGCGGGCGGCTGATCGACCTCTACCGGGCGGCCCTGGCGCCGGGCAGCGCCGGCCGGGGGTGGGAGGGGGCCGAGGAGGTCCCCGGCCTGCTCTCCGCCCTGGAGCGGGTGCGTTCCGCACTCGGCGCCCCACTGGACGTGCGGGACCAGCGCAGGGCCGCCCACCGGCTGGCCACAGCTTTCGAGGCGCTGGTGCTGCCGCTCTGCGAGCGGCTGGGCGTGGCCTATCCCATGGACCTGCGGAACCTGGCGTTCGCTCAGCTCGACGCCGCGGCGGGCGGAGAGGCGCAACCGGGGAATTCGGACCCTCAGGCATGAGGAAGGCGGGCTGTTTCAGCCCGCCTCGTTTGCTGCCACCGCCCCGCCGGGCACGGGGGGAAGGGGCACGAAGGTGTAGCCAGCCGCTCTGAGCCTGCGGATGAGCTCAGGCAGGATCTCCAGGGTCTGCCGCCGCTCGTGGATGAGGATGACGGCGCCCGGGCGGACCTGGGCCATGACGTTCTCGATGATCTGCGCGGGGTCATCGGCCAGCGCCCAGTCGCGGGAGTCCACGTTCCACAGTACGGTGGCCAGCCCGTGGGCAGCGGCGGTGCCCAGGACGTGCTCGTCGTACTCGCCGTAGGGCGGCCGGAAGTACCGGACGGGCGCACCCGCGGCGACTTCGAGGGCCGCCTTCGACTCGGCGATCTGCGCCACGACCTCCGCCGGTTCAAGGCTGGGCAGGCGGGGGTGCGTGATGGTGTGCGTGCCGAGCTGGTGGCCCCGGGCGACGACCTCCGCGGCCAGGGGCAGGTGTGCGCTGCCCGAGAGCCAGAAGAACGCGGCCGGCACCTCCTCTGCGGCCAGTACTGCGAGGAACTCGGCCGTCAGCGCGCTGGGGCCGTCGTCGATGGTCAGCACGACCTCCTTCCCTGCGGCGGGCACGCGGTAGAGCGGCGCCGCCAGGAGGGAGGCTGCGAGCGCTTGCGGGGTGGGGGCGGGAGCGGGGGCTTGCGCGGGCTCGGCCCCGGGCTGCCCGGGGGCGTCCGCCGCAGGGGTCCGCGGTGCGTCGGCGGACTGGGTGCGGAGTGCATCCGCAGCCTGGGTACGAGGTACGGCCACGGCCTGGGTCCCGGCAGCCCCGGCCGCCTCCGGCTGCGCAGTCAGCTGCGGCCCGCTCGTGGGTGTGGCGGGTCCCGCTTCACGCATCTTTGCGGCCATGGGGGAAGCCCCTGTGGCGGAGCCGCCGTTCGGCACCCCGGTCGGCGTCCCTGCGGGCGCCTCCATGGAGGCGTGCGCGGCGGGCGGCTTCTCCGCAGCGGCGGACGCACCGACGTGCAGGCCGGCGGTGGGGCCGGCCGCGGGAGGTGCGTCGGCAGCTGCTTCGGGTGGGTACTTCCCCGCGCTGGGTGGACTGTCTGCATCCAGACCGGACCCGGGGCTGCCGGCACGGCGTGCGGCGCTGCCGTACACCGCGCCGGGCCGCGCGACGGTGACGGGGCCGGGAACAGGGAATCCCATGGACCCGCCGTCGGGATGCCCGGGTGTGAGCGGGGCAACCGCCGCCTGCCCGGCGCCGGGCGAACCAGCCCCCGGCAACCCGGGGCCGTGCGGGTCAGCCGACGGCTGCCCGGCTGTTCCGGAACGGGTGTGCGGCTGATGGGGAGCGACGGTTCCGGTGGCAGTCTGCTCGGCGGCGATTGGCGCGGCCGCCGGCTGTCCCGTCGGGCCGGCTGTGGCTTCCGCCCCGCCGGGGGTGAACCCATTCTCCGGCTGTCCTTCGACCGCAGGGACCAGTTCGCCGGCCAGGACGGCAGCGACCCGCCCGTCCGGCGGGAAGTCCGGGCGCGAACTGGCGGCGGCCTCCGGAGAGGCCGTGCGCAGCGCCGGTCCGTTCGCTGCGGTGACCGGCCGGACCGTACCGGCCTGCGCCAGGAGCACGATCACGAGCAGCACCTTCGCCGCGCGGGAGACAAGGGAGCCCATGCACGCCGCCACCCTTCCTGCCTTGGTAGCCCTTCACCGAGTATAACGGGAAAGCAGGCAGAAAAGTTACGCAAGCATGGGCTTTCTGCGGTAGTTTGGACAGGCCGCCCGGCATGACAAACCCTGGCAAACTATGTTACTATGGGCATGCAAGCGGCCATAGGCTCCCGCAACTGTATTCTCGTGGCAGGATCCTGGTATACTACATAACGTGCGGCGGAGGCGAGGTGCGAGTGTCGATGGACAAGGAGCCGAAACAGGGCGGGGAACCGCAGGTCGAGTCCTCGATTCGCATCGCGGATGACGTCGTCGGCGTCATCGCCGGTATCGCCGCGGTCGAGGTAGACGGCGTGGCGGGCATGAGCGGCGGCTTCGCGGCCGAGGTCGGCGAGCGCATGACCGGCAAGAAGAACCTCTCCAAGGGCGTGAAGGTCCAGGTCGGGGAGAAGGAGGTCGCGATCGACCTCTACATCGTGGTGGAGTTCGGCGTGCGCATCCCCGAGGTGGCCACCAAGGTGCAGGAGGCCGTCAAGCGCGCCGTGGAGTCGATGACCGGCCTGGAGTGCGTCGAGATCAACATCCACGTTCAGGGCGTCTCCTTCGATGAACCCGAGGACGATTATCGAATTCGGTAAGGGGTGCTTGCCACGTGGGAATCATCGACCGTATTGTGCTTTCGATTTATACGTTCTCGCTGGCGATCATCTCCGGCCTGATGATCCTGGTGGCCATCGCCCCTGAGTGGCTGCAGGTGCACGTGTGGCTCCAGGATGCTCTGCTCACCGGCCGCGGCCGGGTGATCATCGGCCTGGTGGGCGGCGCCTTCTTCGCCGTCTCCCTGCGGCTGATCGTCTTCGCCTTCGCGCGCCAGGGCGGTGGACAGCCCGTCGTCTACGAGTCGTCCATGGGCGAGGTGCACATCTCGCTGGGCGCCGTCGAGTCGCTGGTGAAGAAGACCGCCCGCTCAGTCAAGGGCGTGCGCGACATGAAGGCGGTCATCACCCACGCCCAGGACGGCCTGCACGCGCACCTGACCGGAACGGTCTCCCCCGAGGTCTCCATCCCCGAGGTCTCGGAGGAGATCCAGTCCACCGTCAGGCAGTACGTGAAGCGTGTCGTAGGCGTGGAGATGGCCGAGGTGCGCATCGAGATCGAGAACATCGCCACCGACGGCCCCAGGCGCCGCCTGGACTGATTGGGGGGCCATTCAGTGAACTGGGAATGGCTCAGGGAGGTCGCCGAGGAGCACCGGTACAAGATCGTGGGCGGGCTGGGCGGCTTCGTCTTCGCCTTGCTGGTCGTCCGGTTCGGCTGGTGGGCCCTGTTTATTCTGTTTTGCACTGGGATAGGTTACTGGGTGGGCAAGCGCCTGGACGAGGGACCGGAATCCCTGATGCAGATCCTCGAGCGTCTGCTGCCGCCGGGTGGGCGTCAACCATAGCAGGAGGAGTCGGAACGTGAGCAGGAGAAAAGCTAGGGAACTCGCCCTCCAGGCGCTGTTTCAGATGGACATGGCCGGGACGGACCCGGAGACGGCCGTTGCGCAGGCGCTGACCCGGGACGTGGAGCCCGACTGGTCGCCGGGCCGCCTGGACGGGGATGACGCCGAGTTCGCCCGCCGGCTGGCGCAGGGGGCCTGGGCTGCGCGGGAGGAGAGCGACAGGCTCATCGCCCGCTACGCCAAGGACTGGTCGGTGGAGCGCATGGCCGGCGTGGACAGGGCGATTCTCCGCATGGCCGTATACGAGATCGCACACCTCCCCGAGGTGCCCGACAGCGTCGCGGTCGCGGAGGCGGTGGAGCTGGCCAAGGCCTTCTCCACGGCCGATTCGTCGCGCTTCATTAATGGGATCCTCGGTTCGGTCATCCGCGGAATGAAGGGTGCTGCCAGTGCAGACGAGGCTCTTTCTCGGGATTGACACGAGCTACTACACATGCTCGCTGGCGCTTGTGGACGAGGCCGGGCGGCTGCTGGAAGACCAGCGCCGCCCTTTGGCCGTTGCACTCGGCCAGCGGGGCGTCGCGCCCCAGGAGGCGGTGTGGGCCCACCTCAACGCCCTGCCGCAGCTGGCCGAGCCCGTGCTGCGGACCCACGGGCGGGCGGTGGCCGCCGTCGCGGCCTCGGTGAAGCCCCGTCCGGTCGAGGGTTCTTACCTGCCGCCCTTCCGGGTCGGCGAGGGGTTCGGCCGCGCCCTGGCCGCCGCCCTCGGCGTGCCCTTCTACCCGACGACCCACCAGGAGATGCACATCCAGGCGGGGCTCTGGTCCGCCGACAAGCCGCCGCAGGGGCATGCGTTCCTGGCCGTCCACCTTTCGGGCGGCACCACCGAGCTGGTCCGGGTCACCCGCCGGCCGGGCGGGTTCGCGGAGGAGCTGCTGGGGGGCACGCAGGACCTGCACGCCGGCCAGTTCGTCGACCGGGTGGGCGTCGCCCTCGGGCTGCCCTTCCCCGCCGGCCCGCACCTGGAGCGGCTGGCCGCCTCGGGCGTGCCGGGTCGTGTTGCGCTGCCCTCCGCCGTGCGGGGCTACACGCTCTCCTTTTCCGGCCCGGAGAGCGCAGCCCAGCGGCTGGTGGGGAAGGCTGAGCCGGCGGACCTGGCGCTGGCCGTCCTCCACGCGGTGGCCAGGAGCCTTGAGAAGTGGCTGCTCCACGCCATGGAGGAGACCGGTCTGAGGGAGGTCCTCGTCGTCGGCGGGGTCGCCGCGAACCAGATCCTGCGGGAGCGGCTCCGCCAGCGGCTGGAGCACCCCGCGGTCGGGGCGCGCCTGGCCTTTGCCCAGCCTCAGTACAGCACCGATAACGCCGTGGGCACCGCCCTCCTGGCCCGGGAGATCGCGGGCGCCGCCGGCGTGACGGGATAGAGGAAACGGAGGCGATAGCGTGAGCGCAGCAGTCATCGACGGCAAGCAGGTTGCGGCCCAGGTGCTCGAAGAGGTCGGGCGGGAGGTGGAGCAGCTGAAGGCGGCCGGCGTGACGCCGGGACTGGCCGTGGTCCTCGTCGGCGACGACCCCGCCAGCCAGGTCTACACGTCCAACAAGGAGCGGACCGCCCGCGAGCTGGGCATGCACTCGGTTCTCTACCGGCTGTCCGCCACAAGCACGCAGGCAGAGGTGGCGGACCTGGTGCGGACCTTGAACCGCGACCCGGCCATCCACGGCATCCTCGTCCAGTCGCCCCTGCCGAAGGGCCTCGACATGGACGCGGTCGTGCGGCTGATCGACCCGCTGAAGGACGTGGACGGCTTCCACCCGGAGAACGTCGGCCGCCTCTGGACCGGGCAGGACGGGCTCGTGCCCTGCACCCCGGCGGGCGTGATGCGGCTGCTGGAGGCCTACGGTGTCGACCCCAAGGGCAAGCACGCGGTGGTCGTCGGCCGCTCCAACATCGTGGGCAAGCCGATGGCGGCGCTGCTGCTGGCCAGGCACGCCACGGTCACCATCTGTCACTCCCGCACGCCTGACCTGGCGGAGACCTGCCGCCGGGCCGACATCCTGGTGGCGGCGGTGGGCAAGCTGCAGATGATCACCGGCGAGTACGTCAAGCCCGGCGCCGTCGTGATCGACGTGGGCATCAACCCCGTGCCGGGGTTCAAAAAGCGCATCCGCGGCGACGTCGACTTCGACAGCGCCGCGGAGGTCGCCGGCCTGATCACGCCGGTGCCCGGCGGGGTCGGACCGATGACCATCGCCATGCTGATGGCCAACGCGGTGAAGGCCGCGCGGATGCAGACCGGCAAGTCGTGAAGGAGTGGAGCCGATGCGGGGAGGCGAGCGCGACCGCCTGCTGCTGACGGTCCTGGAGCTGACGCGCTACGTGAAGCGGATGCTGGACGACGACCGGCTGCTGCAGTCGGTCTGGGTGCAGGGGGAGATCTCGAACTTCAAGTGGCACCACTCGGGCCACATCTACTTCACGCTGAAGGACGAGTACTCGCAGGTCCGGGCGGTCATGTTCCGCTCCTACGCCAACCGGCTGCGCTTCCGACCCGAGAACGGCATGCAGGTGATCGTGCAGGGCAACGTCACGGTCTACGAGCGGGACGGCGTCTACCAGCTCTACGCCGTTGCCATGGAGCCCGCGGGCCTCGGGGCGCTGCACCTGCAGTTCGAACAGCTGAAGCGGCGGCTGGCGGCCGAGGGGCTCTTCGACGAGGCGCTGAAGCGCCCCCTGCCCCGGCTGCCCCGGGCCGTTGGCCTCGTCACCGCGCCCACCGGGGCGGCGATCCGCGACATGATCACCGTCGCCCGGCGGCGCTTCCCGGGCCTCCGCCTGGTCCTGGCCCCCGCCCTGGTACAGGGGGAGGGGGCCGCGGAGAGCCTCGTCAGGGCCCTCTCGCTCGTCGCCCGGGTGCCGGAGGTGGACGTGATCATCATCGGGCGGGGCGGCGGGTCGCTGGAGGACCTCTGGGCCTTCAACGACGAGGGCCTGGCCCGTGCGATCCGCGCCTGCCCGGTCCCGGTGGTCTCCGCCGTGGGCCATGAGACCGATTTCACCATCGCCGACTTCGCCGCGGACCTCAGGGCGCCGACGCCCTCGGCCGCCGCTGAGCTGGTGGTGCCCTCCCGCTCCGAGCTGCTGGGGGTGGTGGACGGCCTGCGCATCCGCCTGGCCTCCGCCGCCCGCCGCACGGTGGAGCGGAAGCGCATCCTGCTCCGGGGCCTGGCCGAGCGCCCGGTCCTGCAGCGCCCCCAGGGCCGGCTGATGCAGGACCGGCAGCGGCTGGACGAGCTGGCGCGGCGGCTGGAGTACCTGGGCGGCAGCTTGCTCGCGGCCCGGCGGCGTGACCTGGGCGCGCTGGCGGGAAGGCTGGAGGCGCTGTCGCCGCTGGCCGTGCTCTCCCGGGGTTACGCCATCGCCCGCACGTCCGAGGGGCGCGTGATCAAGGAGGCCACGCAGGTGCAGCCCGGCGACCGGCTTCACCTGTTACTGCATAAAGGATCTCTGCGCTGCCAGGTGGAAGAGATCGAAGACGCGGGGGAGGCGACGGAATGACCGAGAACCTGAGCTTCGAGGAGGCCATCCGGCGGCTGGAGCAGGTGGTCAGGGAGCTGGAGACGGGCGACCTGCCCCTGGAACAGGGCCTTGCGCTCTTCCAGGAGGGCATCGCGCTCACGCGCCACTGCACCGCCCTTCTGGACCGGGCCGAGGCCCGCATCGAGCAGCTCCTGGAGCGGGACGGCGAGGCGGTGACCGCCCCCTTCGAGCCGGAATAGCACGGGGAGGAGTGACCCTTGAACCCGGAGTTGCGACACTACCTGGCCGACAGGCGGGCGGCCGTGGAGGAGGCGCTGGACCAGTACAGCGCCTGCCCCGGCAGCCCGCCCCGGCTGGTTGAGGCCATGCGCTACAGCCTGCTGGCCGGCGGGAAGCGGCTCAGGCCGATCCTCGTGATCGCCGCGGCGGAGATGTTCGGCCTCTCCGCCGCAGACGTGATGCCCACCGCATGCGCGCTGGAGATGATCCATACCTATTCCCTGATCCACGACGATCTGCCCTGCATGGACGACGACGACCTCCGGCGCGGCAGGCCCACCTCGCACAAGGTCTTTGGCGAGGCCATGGCGGTGCTGGCCGGCGACGCGCTCCTCACCCGGGCCTTCGCCGTGATGGCGGAGCAGGGCCGGGTTGAGCGGGTCGGTCCGGCCCGCGCCCTGCGCGCCATCGCCGAGCTGGCGGAAGCCGCCGGTGCGGCCGGCATGGTCGGCGGCCAGGTGGAGGACCTCGAGTGGGAGGGCCGGCAGGCGGGAGAGGAGCAGCTCGAGCGCATCCACTCCCTGAAGACGGGCGCGCTGTTCCGTGCGGCGGTGCGCCTCGGCGGCGTGCTGGCCGGCGCCGCCGAGTCCGACGTGGCCAGGCTCGACGACTTCGCGGCGCACTTCGGCCTCGCGTTCCAGATCTGGGACGATGTGCTGGACGTGGCCGGCGACGCAGCCCTGACCGGCAAGGGCGTCGGCCGCGACGCCCGGCAGCAGAAGTCGACGTACGTCACGCTGCACGGCCTCGAGGGTGCACAGGAGCGCGCCCGTGCGGCGGTGCAGCGGGCGCTGGAGGCGATCGCGCCGTTCGGCGCCAATGGCTGGGTTCTCCAAGGTCTGGCAAAATATGTCGTTGACCGGGCGACCTGATCGGTGCTATGATTCCTTGGTGACAGACGCGTTCGCTCGTATTATGGGTGGCGCAGTATCCTAGTCAGTACTACCTTTTCTGAAGGCGGGCCTAAAAATCCGTCAAAGGCACATCGATGAGGTCTCTGGTGCTGGCCGCCGATGCCCAATCGGGGGCTGGTGCTGGGGATACAGCCAACCGGGCCGTACGGTCCGGCGCTGCCGGATTGAGGGCGATCCGCAACGGCATGCGGGCGACGACCCTCTTTCCGTGGAGGCCTGCACACGTGGCGGTTGCACCAACGTGAGCAACGCGGCTACGGTGCAGTGAACACCTGCATGCGGTACCGAAACATGGTGAGGTGCTGGGTGCAGTGTAGCCTGCCTTGAGTGGGTGAGGCGGACGAAGCAGTGGGCCTGCGGGCCCGAAACCCCCAGTCGGACGCCGGCCAGCAGATGACAGGGGCGATGGCTTCCGAAACCCCACCTGCAAAAGAGGCTAGGAAAAGGTGTGTTGTCGAAGAAAATTCCTAGGCTGTTCGCAAGAGGTCTGGCAAGGATTAAAGTGCGGACTAAGTGGCAATCCAGCCCTGCCGATGGCAACACGGCAGCTTGGCCATAAAGGGAAACCGCCGTGGCGGCGACGCTGCGGAGGCCATGGGGAAAGCCTGCTGGACCTAAGCCGCAAGATTTACTTGCCAGGCTGCCACCCATAAGTTTATTGGCGTACGCAGGCGGGTGCCCGGAGGGCAGCCGCCTTTTGTGATGTCCGGGTCCCCAAAGCTGCGCCTACCCCCTTTTTTGGGGTCGGCGCTGGCGCCGCTGCCCAAAAGGTGATATGTTAGTAGCGAAATAAGAGAGCCGTTCGGGGGATGCTGCTCACTGCACTCGGCCCGACAGGGCTCCATCCTCCGATCTAGTCTGTGCAGCGGGAGCGTTTCGCAAACATGGCCAAGGAGCCTCCGCCATTACCCGGGTGGCGACGAGCCGTCCGCGTCGGCCTGCTGTCCTTCGTGCTGGCGCTGCTGGTCAACTGGGGTTCGAGCGTCGCCCTCAACCGGGTGCACGCCGCCATCGCCATCCTGATCGTCCTGTTGCTCGTCGCCGTCGGTATCGTTTTCGATATGCTGGGAACCAGCGTCACGGCCGCCGAACTGCCGCCCTTCAACGCCATGGCCGCGAAGAAGGTGCCCGGGGCGAGGCAGGCGCTGTGGCTGGTGCGCAGCGCTGACGCCGTGGCCAGCTTCTGCAACGACGTGGTGGGCGATGTGTCCGGCGCAGTGGCCGGTGCCGCCGGTGCAACGGTGGCCCTGAAACTGGCGATGGCCCTTGAGGGCGGCGCCTGGACGGAGCGGTTGCTCGGCCTGTTGATCATCGGCCTCATCTCGGGCCTCACGGTGGGCGGAAAGGCCGCCGGGAAGACGTTCGCCATCACGCGGGCCACGACCGTGGTGATGGTCGCGGGCCGGATCATCTACTGGTTTGAACAGCTTACGGGCCGCTCGCTTACGGGCGGCCGGTCCTCCCAGAACGGACGAAGGAGGAACTCGTAGCGATGTACCTGCGGGACCTGACCGGTCCGGAGCAACTGAAGGGGCTGACTCCAGCCGAGCTGGCCGGCCTGGCGGCGGAGATTCGGCGGGTCATCCTGGAGACCGTCGCCAGCAACGGCGGCCACCTCGCGCCCAATCTGGGCGTCGTGGAGCTGACCCTGGCCCTGCACCTGGTGTTCGACAGCCCCCATGACAAGATCCTGTGGGACGTATCGCACCAGAGCTACGTGCACAAGCTGCTCACAGGGCGCTACCACCAGTTCCACACGCTCCGCCAGCGCGGGGGCATCGCCGGGTTCACCGATCCGCGGGAGTCGGTGCACGACCACTTCCACTGGGGCCATGCCTCCACCTCGATTTCGGCGGCGGTGGGCATGGCCAAGGCGCGCGACCTCGCCGGCGAGCAGTACGACGTGGTGGCGGTGATCGGCGACGGAGCCCTCACCGGCGGACTGGCCTACGAGGCGCTGGACCACGCCGGGCAGGACAAGACGAAGCTGATCGTCGTGCTCAACGACAACTCCATGTCCATCGCGCCCAACGTGGGCGGCATCTCCAACTACCTGGCCCGCATCCGCACCGGGCCGTCCTACCAGCGGGTCAAGCACGACGTGGCCGAGGCCCTCAGGCAGATCCCCTTCGTCGGCTCGCAGGCCCTGGACCTGGTCGACCGGCTGAAGGAGGGCGTGAAGCACCTGCTGGTGCACAACATGTTCTTCGAGGACCTGGGCTTCACATACCTCGGGCCGGTGGACGGCCACAACATCCCGGCGCTGACGGACGCCCTGCGGCAGGCGCGCGCCTACCCCGGGCCCACCGTGGTGCACGTGGTGACGACCAAGGGCAAAGGCGTGCCCTACGCCGAGGAGCTGCCCGACAAGTTCCATGGCGGCGGCCCCTTCGACGTAGCCACCGGGAGGACCCGGCCGGGGTCGCTCACCTACAGCGAGGTCTTCGGCAACACGATCGCAAAGCTGGCGGCGCAGGACAGCCGCGTCTGCGCCATCACCGCTGCCATGCCCTCGGGCACGGGCCTCACCCGCTTCGCCCGGGAGTTCCCCGACCGCTACTTCGACGTGGGCATCGCCGAGCAGCACGGCGTGACGTTCGCCGCCGGCCTGGCCAAGGGCGGCATGCGGCCCGTGTTCGCCGTCTACTCCACGTTCCTGCAGCGGGCCTACGACCAGGTGATCCACGACGTCGCCCTGCAGGACCTGCCCGTCACCCTGGCCATCGACCGCGGCGGCCTGGTGGAGGACGGGGCGACGCACCAGGGCGTCTTCGACGTGGCCTACCTGCGGGCGATCCCGCGCATGGTCGTCATGGCGCCCAAGGACGAGAACGAGCTGCAGCACATGCTCTACACCGCCGTGCAGCACGCCGGCCCGGCGGCGCTCCGGTACCCGCGCGGCAAGGCCCAGGGCGTTGCGCTGGACGAGCAGCTGCAGGCGCTGCCCATCGGCAGGGCCGAGGTGCTGCAGGAGGGCGACGACGTCGTCCTGGTCGGGCTGGGCACCATGGCGCCCGTCTGCCTCGCGGCTGCGCGGCTGCTGGCCGAGAAGTCGATCTCGGCGATGGTCATCAACCCGCGCTTCGTCAAGCCGCTGGATGCCGAGCTGCTCATCCGGGCCGGGCGTCAGGTGGGTGCCGTGGTCACCGTGGAGGAGGCCTGCCTGGCCGGCGGGTTCGGATCGGCCGTGCTGGAGCTGTTCGCTGAGCACCACGTGGACGCGCGCGTGGTGCGCATGGGCATCCCCGACGAGTTCGTCGACCACGGCAGCCCGGGCCACTTCCTGGAGCAGTACGGGCTGACCCCGGAGGGCATCGCCCGGGAGGCCGAGGAGCTGGTGCTGCAGCTGAGCTCCGACCTGGCCACCCACCCCGGGCGGCGCCGGTCCGGGCGGCGGCCGGGGGCTCGGGCCGCCGGCAGCGGGCAGCCCTGACGGCGGGCGGATGAGTTCTGCGGCGGAGCGCCCTCCCCCGGTGGGAGGGGCTCCGCCTCTTGCGCGGAGGAGGAGGGAGCACATGGCGGAGCAGCGGCTGGACGTCGCCCTGGTGGCCAGGGGGCTCGCCCCCTCGCGGGAGCGCGCCCAGGAGGCCATCGCCGCGGGGATGGTACGGGTGAACGGCCAGGTGGTGACCAAGGCCTCCCGGAAGGTGGGGCCCGAGGACGGCCTGGAGGTGAGCGGCGATCCCATCGGCTATGTGGGCCGGGGCGGGCTGAAGCTGGAGGGGGCGCTGGACGCCTTCGGCCTCTCGCCTGCGGGGCTCGTCTGCCTCGACGTGGGCGCGTCCACCGGCGGCTTCACCGACTGCCTGCTGCGGCGCGGCGCCCGCCTGGTCTACGCGGTGGACGTCGGGCGCGGCCAGCTTCACCCCAGCCTGCGGGCGGACCCGCGGGTGGTGGCGATGGAGGAGACCGACATCCGGGAGGTGGCGCACCTGGCGGAGGCGCCGGCCCTGGCCGCCGTCGACGTCTCGTTCATCTCGCTGACGCTGGTGCTGCCCCACGTGGCCAGGCTGCTCGCGCCAGGGGGCCAGATCGTGGCGCTGATCAAGCCGCAGTTCGAGGTGGGGCCCGCCGGCGTGGGCAAGGGCGGCATCGTGCGCGACCCGCGCCAGCACCGGCGCGCGGTCGACAGGGTCCTCGGCGCGGCGGCCGCGCTGGGGCTCGTGGCCAGGCGGGTGATCGACTCCCCCATCACGGGCACCGAGGGCAACCGGGAGTTCCTGGCCTGGTTTGCGCCAGCAGCGGATTTACCCCGCTGAGGAGGAGGCGCGCCGGCAAACCGGGAATCATGAAGGTGAGGAGGTGCATCCGTGTCCGTGGAAGTCGAATGCGCACACTGCGGTAACAAGAAGCTAGCCCAGGTTCCCGGAGTCTGGACGCCGTTGGCCCTGAATGAGAAAAATCAGCCCGTACCGGGGCCGGCCGTGCCGGTGGTCATGCTCGGCTGCCCGACGTGCGGTTTCATTCAGCTTTTCTCTCCTCAGGCCATTAAGCCCAAGCCCTTCCCCGAGCGGCCCGCGGAGCAGGCGAAGGCCGAAGCGAAGGGCGAGACGAAGGACGCGTAGTCACCGTGCATGCGAACGAGCCCTCCCGGCCGTGCGGCCAGGAGGGCTCGCGGCGTACCTGAGGGCGGCGCCGCCTGCCTAGATTCCACCGGGGAAGGGCGTCGTGATCACGGTGGAGTTGGGTACGGCGGCGTTGTAACCGGAGGCCTTGGTGGCGGGGAAACCCTTGCCGAAGAACGGCTTCTTGAAGAAGGGGCTCCCGATAAAGCCGGGTTTGCCGAATCCGAAGGGCTTGCCGAATCCGAAGGGTTTGCCGCAGCCGTAGAACATCATCAATCCCCCCGGACCAGCCTATGCCCGCCCGGGGAGGTTGGTGACCGGGGCCGCGCCGGCCAGCGCACCGTCCAGGTCGAAGTACCCGAGCCCCGGCAGGTAGCCGCGGGGTCCGGTCGCGGTGACGGTGCCGGGCGGCTGCGGGACGGGGCCGGCGGACAGGGGCACCAGCACCAGGGCGCTGATCGCAAACGGATTGGGAAAGCCCCACGGCAGCGGGCAGGGCGGAAGGCCCGGAAGCGGGTGAGGGCCGCCCGGGGCCGCCGGCGGCGCGACGGCAGGGACAGGCGCCAGCGCGACGCCGGGAACGCCCGTGCCTCGCCCGCCGAGGACGCCATCGGGCCCCAGCGCGGCCGGGCCTGGCATGGGCGCGATGCGCGGCCAGGCCGCATGGGCTGCGTCGGTGTATGTAGCGACCGGCGACGCCATCGGGAGCTGCGGCGTGGCGGCGGGGAGCGGTGCGATGCTGGTCTGCACGGGTACGCGCCTCCTCTCGCGGTATCGGTGGCCACGTGCTGTACCCAGTCTACGCCTGCCGGCGCCGGTGTGTCCCCGCGCAATTGCACTTCCGCCGCTGCCGCACAAGGAGGGGACGGGGAATAACGCAAATAATACGATATAAGCAAGAAGGAAGGCGTCCGGGGCCAGAGGGGGGACGGCGTTCTGACGGCGATTCCATTTGTTGGGCGAGGCGAGGAGCTGGAAGTGCTGGCGCGGCACCTGCAGGACGCCCGTGCGGGCAGAGGAGGGCTGGTGCTCCTGGGCGGCGAGGCGGGCGCCGGCAAGTCGGCCCTGGTGACGGCCGCGCTGGAGCGGGCCGGCGGCGTCAGGCGGGCCGTCGGACTCTGCCCCGGTCCCGGGGAGACACCCCCCTACGACCCATTCGTTCAGGTGGTGAACCGGCTGCACCGGGAGCACGGCCCCGTGCCGGCGGAGTTGCCGCCGCCCTTCGGCGAGGCGCCCGGGAACTGGAGCGCCCGGGACCGGGCCGCTGCGCTCGTGCACTGGCTGGCCAGCGGCGGGGGCCCCGTGGTGGTGGTGATCGAGGACCTGCACTGGGCAGACGAGGCCTCCCTGACGCTGCTGCGGCACATCACCCCGCTGCTGATGGATGCGCCCGTGCTCCTGATCGCCACCTACCGCACCGACGAGCTCGATCGGGAGCACCCGCTCTGGCGGCTCCTGCCCGAGCTGGCGCGCACGGGGGCACACCGGGTCCTGCTGTCGCCGCTGAGCCGGGAGGACGTGGCGGGTCTGATCGCCGTGGTGTTGCCCGAGGCGGCGGGGGATCCCGAAGTGGCGGCCCTGGTCTGGAGCCGCACCGGGGGCCTGGCCCTCTTTGTGCGGGAGCTGCTGGAGGCCTTCGCCCGCACAGGGCAGATCCTCCGGCCCGGAGATCCGCTGCCGCAGACGATCCAGCAGGCCATCGACACCAAGATGACCCGCCTCTCGCCGGCGGCCCAGCTGGCGCTCGAGGCCGCGGCGGTCTGCGGGGAGCGGTTCTCCTTCGACCTGCTCGCCCGGGTGGTGGACGTGGAGGAGGACGCGCTGGCCGGGGCGCTGGAGGAGGCAGTGTCCAGGCACGTGATCACGCCCGTGGACGGCGAGGGCATCGGCTTTGCCTTCGACCACGCGCTCTACCGCGAGGCGCTGCTGGCGCGGCTGATCGGCGCCCGGCGGCGCCGCTGGCACCGGCGGATCGGCGAGGCCCTGGCCGCGGAGCGCGGAGCGGACCCGGATGTGGTCGCCCACCACCTCTACCGGGCCGGAGACCCCCGGGCGGTGGACTACCTGGTGCAGGCGGGAGACCGCGCCAGGGGGACGGGTGCGGAGGCCGGGGCGGCGAGGCGCTACGCCCAGGCGCTGGAGATGGCGGAGCCCGGCGACCCCCGGCGGCCGGAGCTGCTCCTGAAGCTGGGGCAGTGCCTGATGTGGGACGATCCCGACCGGGCCGAGTCGGCCTGGCGTGAGGCGGAGTCCTGCGGTGACGCCGCGGCGTCCATCTGGGCCAGCTTCTTCCGCCTGACGCTGGCTCACCTCCGGCACGACGCGCGCTGCCGCCAGTGGGCAGAGTCGCTGATGCCCGAGCAGGAGCGGCTGCTGGGCGACCGGGAGTATCAGCGGCTGGAACGCGAGCTGTTCGGTTCCGTGGCGGGATACCCCAGGGCCGCGCTCCCCCTCATCCTGAGCCTGGCGACCAGCGGGGAGCTGGCCGCCGCCGAAGCCGTGTTCCGCAGCGTGCGCGGCCGCATCGCACCCGGTGCGGTAGACGTCGGGCTGCTGCGGGCCGGCTTCTCCCTCGCCCTGATCGGCGGCCGCCTGGACGAGGCCGCGGCGCTGTGCGGGCAGGGGGCCGACGCGGCCCTTGCGAAGGGAGCCTATCGCGAGGCGCTGATGCTGCGGTCCAATGAGGTCCTGGTCCGGCTGGTGGGCGATGCCAGCAGGCCGGAGGAGATCGACGCCCTCGCCAGCCAGCTGGGCCGGCTGGAGGAAGAGGCCTGGGAGCGCACGGGCACGACCCTGGTGGCCCCGGGGCACTCGCTGTGCGGCATCTATCACTTCTTCCGCGGCGACTGGCGGGCCGCGCTGCACCACGTGGTGGAGGGCGTGGAGCGCAACCACGTCGCCTTCGGCGGCACGCTGATGTGGTACGCGGTGCGCGTCCTGCTGGACCTGGGCGAGGTCGGGCGCGCCGGCCAGCTGATCCAGCTGATTCCGCCCCAGCGCCCCGACGATCCCGTTCCCTCGGGCAACAACCTGATGGTTCTGCCCCACGCCTTGAAGGCGCGGTACTTCCTGGAGAGCGGCGACGCCGCGGCCGCCCGCACCTGGCTGCAGGCTGCGGAAGGCTGGCCGGCGCTGCCCTCTGCACCCATCTTCCGCGCCGTCGTCCGGCTGGGGTGGGCGGCGCTGCACCGTGCGGAGGGAAGGCTGGAGGAGGCCTGGGCCGCCGCCTCGGAGGCACTTGCGGCCGCGCGCGAGGCCGGCTCCACGCTGGAGCAGATCGAGGCGCACGTGGCGCTGGGGGTGCTGGCCGCGCACCGGGGCCTGCCGGAGGACGCCGCACGCCACTTCGACGAGGCACTGGCGCTCGCGGCCCAGGCCCGGTTCCGGATGGCGGAGGTGCTGATCCGGCGGGAGCGGGCGACGAGCCTTCCGGACCTTCCCGGGGCGGCCGAGGACCTGCGCGCCGCCCGGGAGTTGCTCGCCGAGGTCAGGGCCGTACTGCGGAAGGATGGCGGGAGCGCCGCCGAAGAGGTGGCCGTGAGCCTCGCCGTGCCTGGCGGCTCGGCGGACGGGCCGCCGGGCGGTTCGCCCGGCGGTGAGCCCGGCGCCCCGAAGGGGGCGCTGCCCGACGGCCTCACCGAGCGTGAGGTGGAGGTGATCACGCTGGTGGCGGCGGGGCTGACCAACAAGGAGATCGGCGCCCGGCTCTACATCTCGCCCAAGACGGTGGACCGGCACCTGCGCAACATCTTCCTGAAGGTCAGCGTGTCCAACCGGGCTGCGCTGGTCGCCTACGCCATCCGGCAGGGGCTGGTGGGCTGACCTCTCACCTTCCGGGGAGCGCAAGAGGAAGGATGAGGAAGGAAGCGAATAATACTCGAGATGACTGCCCCCGGGGGGAGGCCTCGCCCTGATGCACAGAGTCGCGCTCGTCGTCAACGTCGACAAGCCCCTGGCCCTTGAGACCGGCGCACAGATCCTGCAGTGGCTGGAGGAACGGAAGGCCGAGGTCCTGCTGCACCCGTCCGCCGCAGCGCCTCTGGGGCGTCCCGACCTGGCGGTGCCCGAGGGCCCGGGATGGGCCCAGTCCGACCTGGTGATCGTGCTGGGCGGCGACGGCACGCTGATCCGGGCGGTGCAGCGGGTCGCGCCGTACGGCGTGCCCGTGCTGGGCATCAACACCGGCCACCTGGGCTTCCTGACCGCCATGGAGAACGGCGAGGCGCTGGCCCGCCTGGATCGGGTCCTGGCCGGCGAGTACGTGCTGGAAGAGCGCGTGATGCTGCGGGCGATGGTGGAGCGGGACGGGCTGCTGGCGGCCGCGCTCTCCGCGCTCAACGACGCGGTCATCTCCAAGGGGCCGCGCGCCCGCATGGTCCACCTGGAGGTCTCGGTGGGCGAGACGACCGTGGCCCGCTACCCCGCCGACGGCGTGATCGTCGCCACGCCCACCGGCTCGACGGCCTACTCGCTCTCGGCGGGCGGGCCGATCGTCGAGCCCACGGTCGACTGCTTTCTGATCACCCCGATCTGCCCGCACACCATCAGCGCCCGCTCGATGGTCGTCAACGCCGACGTGCCGCTGGCGATCCGGGTGGTCTCCAGCCCGGGCGAGGTGGGGCTCTCCGCCGACGGCTCGGATCCGTTCCCCCTCGTGCCCGGTGACGTGGTGCGGGTGGGGCGAGCCCCGTACCCGGCCAGGCTGGTGCGGCTGCCGGGGTACCAGTTCTACGACGTCTTGCGGAAGAAGCTCTTCGGTGTTTAGCGGGATGCAGGCCTGCATATGCATGATTACCGGATGAATATGCAGGGATCTGCAGGTGCGCCGCCGAATCGGCAGGAGAAACGGGAGCCGCACGGCGGGCGGACCCGACTGGCGTGATGAGGTGACAGCCATGAAGGCACGACGACAGGCCAAGATCCTGGAAGTGATCAAGAACCGGGTGATCGAGACGCAGGAGGAGCTGGCCGCGGCGCTGGGGGAGGAGGGCATTCCCGTCACCCAGGCGACGATCTCCCGCGATATCAAGGAGCTTCAGCTCAACAAGGTGCCCACCCCCGACGGAAGGTACCGCTACGCCCTGCCCGAGGAGGTGGGCATCGGCGCGTGGGACAAGCGGCGCCGCATCTTCCGGGAGTCCGTCCTGAGCATCGATTTCAGCGGCAACCTGGTCGTGATCAAGTCGCTGCCCGGGACCGCGCAGGGCGTCGCCGCGGCGATCGACCACCTGAACGTGGCGGAGATCATCGGCTCCGTGGCCGGTGACGACACGGTGTTCGTGGCCGTGAAGCCGGCCGACGCCGCCCCGGAGGTTGCGGAGCGGCTTCGGGGCCTGATGCGGTAGCGGGGAGGGGCGGCGCGTGCTGATCGAGATCGCGATCGAGCAGTTCGCCCTGATCGACCACGTGCGCCTGCAGTTCACCGGGGGCCTGAACGTCCTGACGGGCGAGACGGGCGCCGGCAAGTCGATCATCCTCGACGCCGTGCAGGCCGTACTGGGCGGCCGCACCTCGGCCGACGTGGTGCGGGCAGGCGAGGAGCGCGCCGTGGTCGAGGCAGTCTTCGACCTGGTCGACGCGCCGGAGAGCGCTGAGGCGCTGCGCCGCATCGGGGTGGAGGTCGACGAGGACGGGCTGCTGGTGATCCGGCGCGAGATCGCCCGGAACGGGCGGGGCGCAATCCGGCTCAACGGCCGGACCGTGACGGCGGGCATGCTGCGGGAGGCCGCCCAGGGGCTGATGGACCTGCACGGCCAGCACGAGCACCAGTCGCTGCTGCAGGCGGAGAAGCACCTGGACCTGCTGGACCAGTACGGCGGCTCGCTCCTCACGACCGAGGGCAAGCCGTTGGAGCTGCTGGACCGCTACGCCGGGCTCGATCTCTCGGATCTGCGGGCGCGGCTCGCCGGCGTCGTGCAGCGGCTGCACGGCGTGCAGGCGGAGCTGAAGGGGCTGCTGGGCGACGAGCGCGACCGGGCCCGGCGGGAGGACCTGCTCCGCTTCCAGGTCGAGGAGCTGCGGGCCGCTCGCCTGCGGCCGGGCGAGGAGGAGGAGCTCGAGGCCGAGCACCGCCTGCTGGCCAACGCCGAACGGCTCAAGCGGGTGGCCGCCCAGTCGTACGCCGCCCTCTACGAGGGCGACGGCGGCCGGGAGAGCGCCGTGGACCTGCTGGGCCGGGTACGGTCCGAGCTGGAAGACGCCCTGCGGCTGGACCCCGGGCTGGCGGAGGCGGTGGAGATGGTCTCCGCCGCGCTGGTGCACGCCCAGGAGGCCAGCCATCTGCTGGCCGACTACCAGGAGCGGGTCGAGCTCGACCCCCGGCGGCTGGCCGAGGTGGAGGCCCGGCTGGACCAGCTGGCGACCCTGAAGCGGAAGTACGGCGACTCCGTCGAGGAGATGCTGGCGTATCTCGCAGAAGTCGAGAAGGAGCTGGAGCGGCTCGAGCACAGCCAGGAGCTGATCGCCGAGCTTACGGAGCAGGAGGCGGCGCTGGGGCGGGAGGCCGAGTCGCTGGCGGCGGCGTTGAGCGCGGCCCGGAGGGAGGCGGCCGGCCGCCTGGGCGAGCGGGTCGCGCAGGAACTCGCCGACCTCGGCATGCCGAACGCCCGCTTCGTCGTGGCGGTCGAGAGCCCGGCCGAGCCCAGCTACCGCTCGGTCACCGCCCGGGGCTGGGACCGGGTGGAGTTCCTGTTCTCGCCGAACCCCGGCGAACCGGTGAAGCCGCTGGCAAAGATCGTGTCCGGCGGCGAAATGAGCCGCATCATGCTGGCGCTGAAGGCGATCCTGGCCAGGGTCGACAACATCCCGAGCCTGGTCTTCGACGAGGTGGACACCGGCATCTCCGGCCGCGCCGCACAGGCGGTGGGCGAGAAGCTTGCGCTGATCGCCGGCGACCGCCAGGTGCTCTGCGTGACGCACCTGCCGCAGGTGGCCGCGCTCGCCGACCGGCACTTCCGCATCGAGAAGGCGACGGAAGGCGGACGGACGACGACCCGGTGCCAGCCGCTGGACGAGGACGGGCGCGCGGAGGAGATCGCGCGCATGATCGGCGGCGCGGAGGTGTCGCACTACACCATGGCCGCGGCGCGCGACATGATCCGCGCGGCGGAGCAGTTGAAGGCGTCGCTGCGCCAGGCGGCTGCGTCGCTCTAAGTCGCCGCGGAACGACGCATACTAGCGCTGTTGTGGCGCTTGTGCCGCTCGCTCCGCCGGCGTCGCTTGCCTGTCAATTATCGGGCCCGTTGCGGCGGGCCCGATTATGTTGATTCGAAGGTTGCATAATCCGGCGGGCGCCTGGGTAACTTAATGTGCACAGAGGCGGCGAGGTCAACTACGCCGCCCGTTCTTTGGAGAAGTGCGAGACGCAGCGGAGAAAGGGGCCGCCCTGGGGAAGAGAAGCTCCAGGGAGGGACGCCCCGATGTCATCCCGGGAAATGTGGCGGAGGGCCGCCGGCCTTCTGCTGGTCGTCCTGATCCTCACCGTTTCCGCGACTCCTGAGTTCCGCGCCTTCGTTACCCTGCCAGACCACATGCGGCTTCCCCAGGGGTACGCCCACGAGCTGTCGCTGGGACTCCCGTTCAGCACGGCGGTGCAGACGGCCGGCGGCTCGGGCCTGTCGCTGGCCGGCAGCGGCACCCCGCTGCAGCTGGCCGCCGAGCAGACCGGCCGCTACACCATCGACGTGAAGCTGTTCGGGCTGATCCCGGTCCGCCGGATGACGGTGGACGTGGTACCGCAGATCCGGGTGGTGCCCGGCGGGCACTCCATCGGCGTGCGGCTGCAGAGCCACGGCGTGGTGGTGGTGGGCTTCGCCGCCGTCCGGGACGAGGAGGGCCAGGTGCACCATCCGGGCCGGGAGGCCGGCATCCAGGTGGGCGACACCATCCTGGCGATCGACGGCCGGACGGTCCGCGGGGAGGAGCACGCTGCCCACCTGTTCCAGGAAGCGGCCCGCAAGGGCCGGCCGGTGACCGTTCAGATCCGGCGCAACGGCGAGCGCATGGAGCGCACCGTGCAGCCGGTGAAGGAGAAGGACTCCGGCCGGTGGCGGGTCGGGCTGTACATCCGTGACGGCGCCTCCGGCGTCGGCACGCTCACCTTCTACCACCCGCCCAGCCGCAAGTTCGGCGCTCTCGGCCACGTGATCGCCGAGAGCGAGAGCAAGAAGCCGTTCGAGTTCGCTGAGGGCCAGATCACCGCCGCTGACGTGATCCGGATTCAGAAGGGCAAGCGGGCTTCTCCCGGTGAGAAGATCACGAACAACCTGGAGTCGGGCCCGCGGCTGGGCGTCATCGAGAAGAACAGCCGGTTTGGCATCTTCGGGCGGCTCTCCGGCGCAGTGCGCAACCCGCTCTACCCGGAGCCGATCCCCGTCGCCATGGCCAGTCAGGTGAAGGAAGGGCCGGCCGAGATGCTCACCGTGGTGGACGGGCAGAAGATCGAGCGGTTCCAGATCGAGATCGTGCGGCTGATGCGGCAGCCCACGGCCGAGGGCAAGAACATGATCGTCCAGGTCACCGACCCCCGGCTGCTGGAGGCGACCGGCGGCATCGTGCAGGGGATGTCGGGCAGCCCCATCATCCAGGATGGGAAGCTGGTGGGCGCGGTCACGCACGTGTTTGTCAATGATCCCACCCGCGGCTACGGGGTGCTGATCGAGTGGATGCTCCAGGAGGCGGGCATCCTCAAGACCGAGACCGGCGCTGTGGACCCCCGGGAGTTGGATTCCTCCCGGGGGTTTCCTGGTGCCGCTCGGGCGCGGTAACGAGGCTGTAACACCTATATGCTTACATATGTAACATGATGGGGTATTCGTGTCCCATCAGGCGGCTCCCCGGGTTCCCGTGCCGATGATCCCTATGGAGGTCAGATGCCATGTCTGCGGGCCGAATCCGGCTGTTCGTGTGCGATGACAATCGGGAGTTCTGCGCGCTGCTGGAGGAGTACTTTGCCACCACGCCCGACATTGCGGTGGTGGGCGTGGCGCACAACGGCCTTGAGGCGGTGCCGGCCATTATCGAGACCCAGCCTGACGTCGTGATTCTGGACATCATCATGCCCTACCTGGACGGCATCGGCGTCCTGGAGCAGCTGAACCAGGCAAAGCCGAAGTCATGGCCCAAGATCCTCATGCTGAGCGCGTTCGGCCAGGAGTCGTTCGCCCGCAAGGTGATGGACCTGGGCGCTCACTACTACATCGTGAAGCCCTTCGACCTCGACCTGCTGAGCGCGCGGGTGCGCCAGCTGGCCGCCGGGCGGGTGCTGCCGGCGCCCGTGCCGATGCGGATGGAACCCCGGGTGCAGGTGCGGGCGCGGTCCCTGGACGAGGTGAACCACCTGATCCGCGACCTGGGCATCCCGCCCCACGTCAAGGGTTACCGCTACCTGGGCGACGCGATCCTGCTGGTGCTGCAGCAGCCCGATCTGCTGAGCGCCGTCACCAAGGGCCTCTACCCGGCGGTAGCCCGCAGCAACGGCACCACCGCCAGCCGGGTGGAGCGGGCGATCCGGCACGCCATCGAACTGGCCTGGTGCCGGGCCTCCGACCGGCTCCGGAACATGTTCGGCCACACGGTGGACCGCTCCCGGGGCAAGCCCACCAACTCCGAGTTCATCGCCCTGGTCGCCGACCGGCTGCGGGCCGACTCCAAAGCGAGCTGAGCACCGAAACCCTGCCTCCGGGCAGGGTCTCTTCAACGCCTTGTGCAGGAAACTGCAGGCGTTGAAGCGAAACGGTCTGCAATTGCATGCAAGCAGAGGTGTCGCCCATGCTGAACGTGGTAATCATCGGTGCTGGGAAGGGCGGCTCGTCGCTGCTCAACGCGTTGCTGAAGATGTCGCGGCGCGTGCGCGTGCTGGGCGTAGCCGACCGGAATCCGGATGCGCCGGGCCTGGCGCTGGCGGCCAGCCTCGGCATTCCCACCACGTGCGACTACACGGGCCTCGTCTGCCTGCCCGAGGTGGATATCATCGTGGACGCCACGGGGCAGCACGGGCTGGACGAGGAGCTGAAGCGCCTGAAGTGGCCCCGGGCCGTGGTCATTGAGGGCCTGGCCATGAACCTGATCCTCAGCTTCGTGGAGGAGAGCCACCGCCTGCTCCGGGCCCTCGAGGAGAAGGAGCTGGAGCGGGACGTGATGCTCGACTCCACTCACGACGCGATCGTCGCCGTCAACGCCGAGGGGGTCGTCACGCTCTGCAACCGCTCGGCAGAGCAGCTGCTGGGCGTGAGCCGGGAGCAGGTGCTCGGCCGGCGGGCGGAGGACGTGATCCCCAACACCCGGCTGCACGTCGTGCTGGCGACGGGCCGGGCCGAGCTGAACCAGCAGCAGGAGGTCGGCAAGACGACCATCGTCACCAACCGGGTGCCCGTCCGGAACAAGGAGGGGCACGTCGTCGGCGCCGTGGCCGTCTTCCGGGACATCAGCGAGGTGAAGGCCCTGGCCGAGGAGATCTCGGGCCTGCGGGAGATGAAGGTACTGCTGGAGGCCATCTTCAATTCCACGCAGGACGCGATCTCGGTGGTGGACGAGAAGGGCATCGGCTGGATGGTCAACCCCGCCTACTCCGCCCTCACCGGACTGCGGCCGGAGGAGGTGATCGGCAAGCCTGCGACCGTGGACATCGATCCGAGCCAGGAATCGATGCACCTGCAGGTCCTCCGGACCCGGCGGCCGGTGCGGAACGTGCCGCTGCGCGTCGGCCCGCGCAAGCGGGAGGTGGTGGTGAACGTCGCCCCGATCCTGGTGGACGGCGTGCTGAAGGGCTCGGTGGGCGTCATCCGGGACGTGTCGGAGATCGCCCGCCTGTCGGCCGAACTGGAGCAGCACAGGAAGCTGATCCGGCGGCTCACCTCGACCTACACCTTCGACGAGATCATCGCCGACAGCCCCGTGATGCAGCAGGCGGTGGAGCAGGCCCGCCGGGCGGCGGAGACGCCGGCTACCGTGCTGCTCAGGGGCGAGAGCGGCACGGGCAAGGAGCTGTTCGCCCACGCGATCCACAACGCCTCGAGCCGGAGGCGGGGGCGCTTCATCCGGGTCAACTGCGCCGCCATAGCGGAGTCGCTGCTGGAGTCGGAGCTCTTCGGCTACGCCGAGGGCGCCTTCACCGGCGCGAAGAAGGGCGGCAAGCGCGGCCTGTTCGAGGAGGCCGACGGCGGCACGCTCTTCCTGGACGAGATCGGCGAGCTGCCGATGGGGCTGCAGGCGAAGCTCCTCCGGGTACTGCAGGAGAAGGAGATCGTGCGGGTCGGCGAGGCCACGCCGGTGAAGGTGGACGTGCGCGTGATCGCCGCCACCAACGCCCACCTGGAGGAGATGATCGCCCGGGGCACATTCCGGGAGGACCTCTACTACCGGCTGAACGTGGTGCCCATCGTCATCCCGCCCCTCAGGCACCGGCAGGAGGACATCCCGCGCCTCGTGGACCATCTGATCCAGAAGCTGAACGAGGAGTACGGCCGCAACGTGCGCGAGATCGCCCCCGACGCCCTCGAGGTGCTGCGCCAGTACCACTGGCCCGGCAACGTGCGGGAGCTGGAGAACATCATTGGCCGGGCGATGATCGCCATGGCGATGACCGACACGACCATAGAGCGGCGCTTCCTCCCGCCGTTGGGCGGCCCGGCGGCCACCCAGACGGTGCGGGCGCCGGCGGGCGGTGGAAGCGGCCCGGTGGAGCCGCTGCACGCGGTGGTGGCCGAGGCTGAAAAGGCTGCGCTGATGCGGGCGCTGGCGGAGACGAACGGGAACAAGACGGAGGCGGCGCGCAGGCTGCAGATCGCGCCGCGGACGCTGTACTACAAGCTTGAGCGATACGGGTTGATGTAGGGAAGGAGAGCCCCATCCGAGCCGGGGTCCGGCCGCCGCTCCACGCGAAGGCAGCTTGTCCGGGCGCAACTGAAACTCCGTGAGCCAGCCTCAACGGGGGTGTGGCTCACGGAGTTACACTTTGGGTTTGAACGAGTCCCGCAGGATCGGTGACCAGATGCTTACGATCCCTATCCAGGCTACTCGACTGCCCTTCAGCTCGCAGTGTCTATCGCTCGGGGGCGCCTCGCCAAGCTGTATCTGAAACTCCATGAGCCACACTCAGCGTGGGCGCGGCTCATGGAGTTACACTTTGCGTTTGAACGACTCCTCCAGGAGCCGCGACCATCCGTCTCCGATCCGATCTGGGCTGCTCGACTGCCCTTCAGCTCGCAGTCCCTATTGCTCGGGGGCGCCTCGCCAAACTGTATCTGAAACTCCATGAGCCACACCCAGCGCGGGCGCGGCTCATGGAGTTACACTTTGCGTTTGAACGACTCCTCCAGGGGCCGAGACCAGTCTTGTCCGACTAGCTCTGGGCTGCTGGACAGCCCTCCAGTCTGCAGGAACACACCCCTTGGCGGCCCCTGGCCGCCACGTAACGGAAACGCCATGAGCCGGCCTCAGCCACGCCCGGCGCATGGTTGCCGCACGCCAATGTCCACCCCGAACCATCCAGTAGAGGTATACTCTTAACTGGCAGGGGTGGCCGCGACTCGGCAAACACTTGCAGGCAGCATTCTGCAGACGCTTGCAGAAGAATGCGCACCCGCTTGCGATCCCGCGGGCCGCGGGTCTCCGCCCATCATGCGCCTACACTGTTCCCGTGCACGAGAACCCCGTTGGCACAGATGTTGCACCTGGAACTGGGTGGCACCACGCACCAGCAGACCGAAGGGGGGATCCCGCTGTGGGCGTGTTTGAGCGCATGATCCGTGACGGTCACGAACAGGTCGTCTTCTGTTATGACAAGACAACGGGTCTCCGGGCGATCATCGCGATCCACGACACCACGCTGGGCCCGGCCCTGGGCGGATGCCGGATGTGGCCTTACGAGAGCGAGGAGGCCGCACTGGAGGACGCCCTGCGCCTGGCCAAAGGGATGACCTACAAGTCCGCGGCGTCGGGGCAGAACCACGGTGGCGGCAAGATCGTCATCTGGGGCGACCCGGCCACGGAGAGATCGGAGGAGCTGTTCCGTGCCCTGGGCCGCTTCGTCGGCACGATGGGCGGCCGGATCGTCACCGGCACCGACGTCGGTACCGACAAGGCGGACTTCGTCTGGGCGAAGCAGGAGTCGCCGTGGTTCGTCGGCCTTCCCGAGGAGGAGGGGGGGTCCGGCGACACCGCGGTTCTCACCGCGTACGGCGTCTGGAAGGGCATGAAGGCCTGTGTCCGCTTCCGCTGGGGCGACGACTCCCTGAAGGGCAGGCGGGTGGCGCTCCAGGGCCTCGGCAAGGTCGGCCGGCGGCTGCTGGAGCACCTGCTGGAAGAGGGCGCCCGCGTCACGGTGACCGACGTGCGGCCCGAGCGGATCGCCGAGGTCTGTGCGTCCCACCCCGAGGTCGAGGGCGTGGCGCCGGAGGAGATCTACGACCAGGAGTGCGACATCTTCTCGCCCTCGGCGCTGGGCGGGGTGCTGAACGACGAGACGATCCCGCGGCTCCGCTGCGCCATCGTCGCCGGTTCCGCCAACAACCAGCTGGCGGAGATGCGGCACGGGCAGATGCTGCACGACCGGGGCATCCTGTACGCACCCGACTACGTGATCAACGCCGGCGGCCTGATCCAGGTCGCGGACGAGATCATGGGCTACAACCCGGAGCGGGCCCGCCGCAAGACGGCAGCCATCTACGATCTGCTGCTGCAGATCTTCGCCATCAGCCAGGAGGAGGGAATCCCCGCCTACCTGGCCGCCGACCGGCTCGCCGAGCGTCGCATCGAGCGCGTCGGCTGGCTGCGGCGGATCTACACGCCCGAATGAGAGGCAGGTGACCACGGTGTCGGCCGACGCCCCGCGCATCCTCGTAATCAATCCCACCGCCACAGCCACGCACGTCGCACTCTTCGACGGCGAGGAGGAGCGGCTCGCGGCGGAGTTGGTCCACAGCCGGGAGGAGCTGGCGCGGTTCGAGCGGATCTGGGACCAGTTTCTCATGCGCAGGGACCGGATCACCGGCTACCTGCGGGATGCGGGCGTTCCCCTTGAAAGCCTGCGGGCCGTGGTGGGCCGGGGCGGCCTGATGAAGCCGGTTCCCGGCGGCGTCTACGCGGTCAACGGGGCCATGCTGGAGGACCTGCGTACCGGGGTGCAGGGCGAGCACGCCTCCAACCTCGGCGGCATCCTCGCCTACGGCATCGCCCACGCCCTGGGGATCCCCGCCTTCGTCGTCGACCCCGTCTCCACGGACGAGATGCGGGCCGAGGCCCACCTGACCGGCCTGCCGGAGCTGCGCCGCAGCAGCCTGGCCCATGCCCTGAACATGCGCTGGATCGCCCGGAAGGCGGCGGCTGCGCTCGGCAAGGCATATGCTGAGGCAAACCTGGTCGTGGCCCACCTGGGCGCAGGCATCTCCGTCTCCGCCCACCAGGGGGGGAGGATGGTGGACGCCACCAACGCCCTGGAGGACGGCCCCTTCGCCCCGGAGCGGGCCGGGCGCCTGCCTGCCGGCGACCTGGTGCGCCTTTGCTTCTCGGGCCGGTACACGGAGCGGCAGCTGATTCGCAAGCTCACCGCCGAGGGCGGTCTGATCGCCCACCTGGGCACCGCCGACTGGCGGGAGGTGGAGCGGCGCATCGAGCAGGGCGACCAGCAGGCGGACCTGGTCTACAGCGCCATGGCCTACCAGGTGGCCCGGGAGATCGGCGCCATGGCCGTGGCCCTGCGCGCGCGGGCAGACGCGGTGGTGCTGACCGGCGAGCTCGCACACTCTGACCGGTTGACCGGCATGATCTCGGCCCGCGTCGGCTGGATCGCGCCGGTGATGCGCTTCCCCGGCAGCGAGGAGAACCGGGCCCTGGCGGCCGGTGCGCTCCGGGTGCTCCGGGGCGAGGAGGAGGCCTTGACGTACCGATGATTACATCCCTTGACCAGTTGATTCCGGCCGCGCAGCAGAAGGTGGCGGGCCGGCCGCTCACCATGGCCGTGGCCCAGGCGACCGACCCCCACGTCGAGGAGGCGGTGGCCGAGGCCGAGCGGCTGGGCCTCGTGCGCGGGCTTCGCTTCGCGCGGGAGAACCCGGCGGAGGCGGCACACGCCGCAGTGGCCGCGGTCCGGTCCGGCGAGGCGCAGCTCCTGATGAAGGGCCTGGTGCAGACCGCCGACATCATGCGGGCCGTGCTGAACCGCGACACCGGGCTGCGCACCGGCCGGGCGCTCTCCCACGCCTGCGTCGTGCAGGTGCCCGGCTGGCCCCGGCTGCTGCACATCACGGACATCGCCCTCAACGTCGCACCCGACCTGAGCCGCAAGGCCGACATCCTGCGCAACCAGGTGCAGGTGGCGCACGCCCTGGGCAACCCGCGTCCGAAGGTGGCCGTGATCGCGGCCGTGGAGACCGTCAACCCGGACATGGCCGCAACCGTCGACGCCCGCGCGCTTCAGGAGATGGCGGAGCGGGGCGAGCTGGGGGAGTGCGTGGTGCAGGGGCCCCTGGCGCTGGACCTCGCGCTCTCCGCCGAGGCGGGGGCGACCAAGGGCGTCTCCGGACCCGTGGTCGGTGCGGCCGACGTGCTGCTCATGCCGGACCTGGAAGCCGGCAACGTGCTGTACAAGGGCCTGGTCTGCCTCGCCGGGGCGGACTCGGCCGGGATCGTGGTGGGCGCCCGCTGCCCGATCGTCTTGCTCTCCCGGTCTGACTCGGCCGCGGCCAAGCTGAACTCGATCGCACTGGCGGTACTCGCCGCCTTTGCCTGACGACTATGCAGCATCTAGTAAGGAGGTCATCGCATGGGAATCTTTGAGCAGATGGCGCAGTACGGGCACGAGCAGCTAGTCTTCTGCTACGACAAGACCACCGGTCTCAAGGCGATCATCGGCATCCACGACACGACCCTGGGCCCGGCGCTGGGCGGTCTCCGCATGTGGAAGTACGAGCGCGAGGAAGACGCCATCACCGACGTGCTGCGGCTCTCCCGGGGAATGACCTACAAGAACTCCGCCATGGGGCTTAACCTGGGCGGCGGTAAGGCGGTGCTGTGGGGCGACCCGCGCACGGACAAGTCCGAGGAGCTTTTCCGGGCGTTCGGCAAGTTCGTCGAGTCGCTGGGCGGCCGGTACATCACGGCTGAGGACGTGGGCACCACCGTCGAGGACATGAACTACGTGCTGATGGAGACCGACCACGCCGCGGGCCGGGCCGAGCTGTCGGGCGACCCGTCGCCGGTTACCGCCTACGGCGTCTTCCAGGGCATCAAGGCCACCGTCAAGTGGGTCTTCGGCTCCGAGGAGCTGAAGGGCCGGAAGGTGGCGGTCCAGGGTCTGGGCAAGGTCGGCTGGGCCCTCTGCGAGTACCTGCACGAGGCCGGCGCCAAGCTGGTGGTTGCCGACATCAACCAGGAGGTCGTCGACCGGGCGGCGAAGCAGTTCGGCGCAGAGGTCGTGGGCACCGGGGAGATTCACAAGGTCGAGTGCGACGTCTTCGCCCCCTGCGCCCTGGGCGCGATCCTGAACGATGAGACCATCCCGCAGCTCCGGTGCAAGATCGTCGCCGGTGCGGCCAACAACCAGCTGAAGGAGCCGCGGCACGGCGACATGCTGCGGGAGCGGGGGATACTGTACGCACCGGACTTCGTCATCAACGGCGGCGGCGTGATCAACGTGGCCGAGGAGTACCACCCGGCGGGTTACAGCCGCGAGCGTGCCCTGGCCCGGGTCGCCAAGATCTACGACAAGCTGATGCGCGTCTTCCAGATCTCGCAGGAGCGCAACATCAGCACGGCCCAGGCGGCCGACGTCATGGCCGAGGAGCGCATGCAGCGGATTCACCAGCTCAACCGGATCTACCTGGCCGAGTAGCGGCCGCTGGCCCGGGGAGGGGGGCGGTTCCCCCTCCCCGTTCCTGCCCGACGGCGAAGCCGAAGCGAAAGGAAGCGTGGGAGTTTGCACCACAGGCTGCTGATCATCAATCCCGGTTCGACTTCCACGAAGATCGCGGTCTACGACGAAGAAGAGCCGCTCTTCACCGACACCCTCCGCCACAGCGCAGCGGACCTGGCCCGCTACCGGCAGGTGGCCGACCAGTTCGCCTTCCGGCGCGACCTGATCCTCGCCGCCCTGGAGGCGCACCAGGTGGGGCTGAGCTCGCTCTCGGCCGTGGTGGGGCGAGGGGGGCTCCTCCGTCCGATTCCCGGCGGAACCTATCGGGTGAGCGCCGCGATGCTGGACGAGCTGGCGCGTGCAGAGCACGGGGAGCACGCCTCCAACCTGGGGGCGCTGCTGGCCCACGACATCGCAGAGGCCGCGGGGGGCGTGCCGGCGTTCATCGTCGACCCGGTGGTGGTGGACGAGCTGGCGCCCGAGGCGCGCCTCTCGGGGCTGCCCGAGATGCCCCGCCGGTCGGTCTTCCACGCCCTCAACCAGAAGGCCGTGGCCCGCCGGGTGGCGGCGGATCTGGGGCGGCGGTACGAGGAGCTCAACCTGGTGGTCGTCCACCTGGGCGGTGGCGTAACCGTCGGGTCGCACCGGCGCGGCAGGGTGGTCGACGTCAACAACGGGCTGGATGGCGACGGTCCGATGTCGCCCGAGCGGGCGGGGGGTCTGCCCACCCTCGGGCTGATCCACCTGGCCTTCTCGTGGCGGCACACGCTGCGCGAGATCGGGCGCATGCTGGTCGGCGAGGGGGGATTCGTCGCCCACCTGGGCACCAACGACGCCCGTCAGGTCGAGGCGCGCGTCGCAGCGGGGGACGAGTCGGCGCGCCTCGTCTACGAGGCCCTCGCTTACCAGGTGGCCAAGGAGGTCGGGCGGGCCGCGGTGGCGCTGGACGGTCATGTCGACCGCATCGTGATCACCGGGGGCCTCGCCCACTCCGAACTGCTCACGGGCTGGATCGCCGACCAGGTGGGCTGGATCGCCCCCGTGGCGGTCTATCCCGGTGAGGACGAGATGGGGGCGCTGGCGGCCGGAGCCCTGCGGGTGCTGCGGGGCGAGGAGCCGGCGCTGGAGTACGAGGAGGCCAGGGCGTGAAGCTGATCAGGCAGGAGGAAGTCTACCGTGGCCGGGTGATCACCGTCAGGCGCGACACGGTGCAGCTGGACGGCCGCGAGCGCGCGTGGGACGTGGTGGCGCATCCGGGAGCAGTGGTGGTGTTGGCGGTCGACGGCGACGAGCTGCTCTTCGTGCGGCAGTATCGGTACGCGGCCGGCGAGGAGCTGCTGGAGCTGGTGGCCGGCACGTGCGAGCCGGGCGAGGACCCGGCCGCCACGGCGGAGCGGGAGCTGCAGGAGGAGGCGGGGTTCCGGGCCAGACGGATGACGAAGCTCGCGGAGTTCTACAGCGCCCCGGGGTTCTGCACGGAGAAGCTGCACCTGTACGTGGCCGAGGACCTGACGCCGTCGCGGCTGCCGATGGACGACGACGAGCAGATCACCCTGGTGCGGCTGAGCCTGGACGAGGCGCTGCGCATGGCGGTCGCGGGCGAGCTGCGGGACGCGAAGACGCTGGCGGGGGTGCTGCTCTATGCACGGCACCGGGGCCGCTGAGAAGCCGGAGACCGTCTCGACGCGAGGCAGTGGGGTGCCGGCGACGCTGCAGACCGTCTACGCGGACCTGCACGTCCACCTGGGCTGGGCCGGCGACCCCGGCGGCGGGGTGAAGATCTCCGCCGCGCGGTCGCTGACGCTGGCCAACATCCTGGCCGAAGCCAGGGACCGGAAGGGCATCCGGCTCGTGGGCGTGATCGACGCCGCCACGGAGGGTGCCCTGCAGGACCTGGAGCGGCTGCTGGCCGAGGGGCGCGTGGTGGAACACCCCGGCGGCGGCCTCGCCTACGACGAAGTGACGCTGCTGCCCGGCGCCGAGGTGGAGGTGGTCCACGGCGGCCGGCCCGTGCACCTGCTCTGCTACTTCCGGGGCGCCGATGCCCTGAGGGCATTCGCCGGGTGGCAGGCAGGGCGGGTGAAGAACCGGCGCCTGTCCACCCAGCGCCATCACGGCACGACCGCGGCAGACGTGGTGGAGGTGACGGCCGCCCTGGGCGGCATCGTGGTCCCGGCGCACATCTTCACGCCCCACAAGTCCGCCCTGGGCGCAGCGCCGGCCATCTCCGAGGTGATCCCGCCGGAGCTCTGGGGAGCCGTCGGTGCCGTGGAACTCGGCCTCTCCTCCGACACCCCCCTGGCGGACGAACTGCCGGAGCTGACCCGCTTCCCCTACCTCAGCAACTCGGACGCCCACTCGCTGGGCGCCATCGGCCGGGAGTACAACAAGCTCCTGGTGGCAGAGCCCTGCTTCGACGAGCTGCTGCTGGCCCTCCGGGGCGTCGGCGGTCGGCGGATCCTGGCCAACTACGGCCTGGACCCGCGCCTCGGCAAGTACCACCGCACCTACTGCCTCACCTGCGGGCGCCGGGTCGAGGGCGACCCGCCCGCGCTGGGCTGCCCGGAGGGCGCAGCCCACCGGGTGGTGCTCGGGGTGCTGGACCGCATCCGCCACTACGCCGCCTGGCAGGAGCCTCGCTTCACCCGCGCGGAGCGGCCGCGCCCGCCCTACGTGCACCAGGTGCCCCTCAGCTTCGTGCCCGGCCTGGGCCGGCGGGGCCTCGAGCGGCTGCTGGCGGCATTCGGCACCGAGATGGCCGTGCTGCACGAGGCGGGCGAGGAGGAGCTGGCGGAGGTGGTGGGGCCGAAGCTGGCCCGCCTGGTCGTGCTGGCGCGGGAGGGGCGGCTGGCCATCGAGTCCGGGGCCGGCGGCATCTACGGTCGCGTGGCGGGGCCTGACCCCGATGCCGTGACATAATCACCCGCCCTGTCCCATAGACTCCCCGTGAGTCTGGCGGCAAGGGTGGGACGGGCATGCATCTCTACGAGGCCTGGAGGCGGAACCTGGAGGACCTGGTCATTCAGCGGGGCGGCGTCGTGCTGCTGCACGCGAGCCTCTTCGTCATCGGCCTGCTGTTCGGGGCGCTTGCGCTGCGAAGCCTTGATGCGGATACCCGGCTGGAGCTGACGCGGCAGCTCTCCGACTCGGTGCGGGTGCTCGGGCAGGCGCCGGCGCCGGAGACCGGCCCGCTGGTGCGCGACGCCCTGCTCAGGCAGGCCCGGCAGGTCTCGCTGATCTGGGTCCTGTCGATCTCGCTGGTGGGCGCCGTGGCCGTGATGGCCCTGCCGCTGCTGCGGGGGTTCATCTCCGGTTTCGCGGTGGCCTACCTGACGGCCGAGTTCGGCACCCGTGGCGTGCTGCTGGCCGCGGCCGGCCACCTGCCCCAGACGGTCTTCGAGGTCCCGGGGCTGATCCTGGCGGCCTCCGCGTCGGTGGGGTTCGCCCTGGAGGTGGCCACGTCCTGGCAGGTGCGGCGCCGGCTCTCCGGCTACTACGGGGCGCTCGCCGCCTACTCCAACACCCTGCTGTCGGCCGCGGCGCTGCTCGTGGCCGCGGCGCTGGTGGAGGGGTTCATCTCGCCGCACCTGGTTCGCCTGGTGGCCGGTGTGCGGATGTGACGGACGGCCGCTTCGGGGGACTTCTCGCCCTGTCGGTGCGCCTCGCTGCCTCTGCGTCCTCCGGTGTGCGATAGTTGGCAATCACGAGAATCGGGGGCTTGTTCCCACCGTCGGCGCATGTGATAATCCTTGTAGGTAGTGCAAATCTGGGTCTATTTCGCAGGGATATTCAAAGCTGGTTCCGGCGCACGAGCGTTGCCGGACGCGGAAGGAGAGAGCGCAGTGAAGGTAGGCGTTGTACGGGAACTCAAGGCTTATGAGAACCGCGTAGCCATGACCCCGGCCGGCGTGTCGGCCATGGTGAAGGCCGGCCACGAGGTGCTGGTGGAGCACGATGCCGGCCGCGGCTCCGGTTTTGACGATGCTGAGTATGTGGCTGCGGGCGCCAGGGTGGTCTCCACCAACGAGGAGGTCTGGGCGACCGCGGACATGATCGTCAAGGTGAAGGAGCCCCTGCCGCCCGAGTACCGGCTGATGCGGGAGGGGCAGATCATCTTCACCTACCTGCACCTCGCTCCCGAGCCCGAGCTGACCCGCCAGATGCTGGAGCGGCGGACCATCGGCATCGCCTATGAGACGGTCCAGCTGGCGGACGGGTCGCTGCCGCTGCTCACCCCGATGTCCGAGGTGGCGGGGCGCATGGCCGTGCAGATCGGCGCCCACTACCTGGAGAAGGCCCACGGCGGCCGCGGCGTGCTGCTGGGTGGCGTGCCCGGCGTCGCCCCGGGCAACGTGGTCATCATCGGCGGCGGCGTGGTGGGCACCAACGCGGCCAAGATGGCGGTCGGCCTGGGCGCCCAGGTCACGGTCATCGACATCAACGCCGACCGGCTGCGCTACCTCGACGACATCTTCCGGGGCCGGATCCACACCCGGGTCTCCAACGAGTACGTCATCGCCTCGGAGGTGAAGAAGGCCGACCTGGTGATCGGCGCCGTGCTGATCCCCGGCGCCCGGGCCCCGAAGCTGGTGACCGCCGAGATGGTGCAGCAGATGACCCCGGGCTCGGTCATCGTGGACGTCGCCATCGACCAGGGCGGCTCCATCGAGACCATCGACCGGGTGACGACGCACCGCGACCCCGTCTACGAGCGCTTCGGCGTGGTGCACTACGCCGTGGCCAACATCCCGGGCGCCGTGCCGCGCACCTCGACCTACGCCCTCACCAACGTCACGCTGCCGTACGCGCTGAAGCTGGCGAACCTCGGGTGGCGGGAGGCGCTGCGCAGGGATCCGGCCCTGGCTAAGGGCGCCAACGTGGTGGACGGGCACGTCACCTATCCGGCCGTGGCCCAGGCCCACGGGCTGGAGTACACGGAGCTGGACAAGCTGCTGTAGCGAGCGGCCGGCGGGCCCCGCATCCGACGGATGCGGGGCCCTCATCGTCATAGGGGGAGGCGAGTCGTCATAAAGTGAAGGTGCGGGGGTCACCGCGGGGGCGGTCCCCAGGGCCGGGAGCAGGAGGGGATGGACCCGATTCCGTGGAATTGACAAAATCGGTCAGGTCTGACGCATAATCCTCCCCAATATGCGAGAGAATGATTACCACTAATGGCGCGAAGGGGATGCGACATGAACAACTTGATCCATGAGTTCATCACCTATCTGAGTGTGGAGCGCGGCCTGGCGAGCAACACGCTGGAGTCCTACGGCCGCGACCTGCGCCAGTACTCCCAGTTCCTCGGGGAGGAAGAAGCAGACCTCGACGCCGTCTCTCGCACCACCATCATCAACTACCTGCGCTTCCTGCAGAAGCAGGGGAAGGCCACGGCGACGATCGCCCGCAGGCTGGCGGCGCTGAAGGCGTTCTACCAGTTCCTGGTCCGGGAGAAGCGGATCAAGACCGACCCCACCGCCAATCTGGAGTCGCCGAAGCTGGAGAAGCGGCTGCCCCGGGTCCTCAGCGTGGCCGAGGTGGAGCGTCTGCTGGCGCAGCCCGACCCGTCGCAGCCTGCGGGCCTGAGGGACCGGGCGATGCTGGAGCTGCTGTACGCGACGGGCATCCGGGTCTCGGAGCTGGTCTCGCTCAACGTGCCGGACGTCAACCTGGATACCGGATACATACGGTGCACGGGCAAGGGGTCGAAGGAGCGCATCGTCCCGCTGGGCACCCTGGCCATCAACTCCGTGCGCGAGTACCTGGACGCGGGGCGTCCCAAGCTGGTGAAGGACCGGGAGGAGGAGGCGCTCTTTGTCAACCACCACGGCCACCGGCTCACGCGCCAGGGCTTCTGGAAGATCGTAAAACGCTATGCCGACGATGCCCACATCGACAAGGAGATCACGCCGCACACGCTGCGCCACTCCTTTGCCACGCACCTCCTGGAGAACGGCGCAGACCTGCGGTCCGTGCAGGAGATGCTGGGCCACGCGGACATATCCACCACGCAGATCTACACCCACATCACCAAGGGCCGCCTGAAGGAGGTCTACGCCCGCACGCATCCGCGGGCGTGACCTGCGGGCTCGCCGGAGCCCCCGCAACCGACCGCGCCGGGCGGGCCGCCGTCAGGACGGCCCGTCTTTTCCGCGCCCGCGCAAGGTGGTATAGTGGGGCCAGGAAGTCCAGATAAAGGAGCAGGGTACATGGCACCTGTTGAGCGAGTCGTCCTGATCGTCATCGACAGCGTGGGAATCGGAGCGATGCCCGACGCGGCCGAGTGGGGAGACGCCGGCTCCAACACCCTGGGCAACATCGCCCGAAGGCGCGGCGGCCTCCCGCTGCCCAACATGGGCAGGCTGGGGCTGGGGAATCTGACGGAGATCGCGGGCACCCCGCCTGCGGATCAGCCGGCCGGGGCGTACGGCCGCATGGCCATCGCCTCGCACGGCAAGGACACGATGACCGGCCACTGGGAGATGGTGGGGATCCGGCCCGAGGCGCCGTTCCGCACCTACCCCGACGGCTTCCCGGAGGACCTGATCGCCGAGTTCTGCCGCCGGGCGGGCGTTCCCGGCGTGCTGGGCAACAAGGTGGCCTCCGGCACCGAGATCATCAAGGAGCTGGGCGAGGAGCACCTGCGCACGGGATGGCCGATCGTCTACACCAGCGCCGATTCGGTCTTCCAGGTGGCTGCCCACGAGGAGCGGTTCGGGCTGGAGCGGCTCTACCGCGTATGCGAGGTCGCCCGGGACCTGCTGCGCCCGCCGCACCGGGTGGGCCGGGTGATCGCACGCCCCTTCGTGGGTACCGACCGGACGAACTTCACCCGCACCGCCAACCGGCACGACTACGCCCTGGAGCCGCCGCGGATGATCCTCGACGAGATCAGGGACGCCGGCTTGGCGGTGCTGGCCGTGGGCAAGATCGGCGACATCTTCTCCGGCCACGGCATCACCTGGGGCGAGCACACCAAGTCCAACGCCGACGGTATCCGGATGATCCACGAGTGCCTCGACCGGAAGGAGCCGGGGCTGCTCTTCGCCAACCTGGTGGACTTCGACATGCTCTACGGCCACCGGCGGGACGTCGAAGGGTACGCGCAGGCCCTGCTGGAGTTCGACGCCGCCCTGCCCGGGATCATGGCCAAGCTGGGCCCGCGGGACGTGCTGGTGGTCACCGCCGACCACGGCAACGACCCGACGCACACGGGCACCGACCACACCCGGGAGTACGTGCCGGTGCTGCTCTGCGGCGAGCCGGTGCGGGCCGGGGCGGACGTGGGCACCCGGGCCTCGCTGGCCGACCTGGGCGCCACCGTGGCCGACCTGGTGGGGGTTCCCGGCACGGGGTATGGCAAGAGCTTTGCGGAGGAGATTCTCAAGTAGATGGAGGGAGCGCCCCTGTGCGGGGCGCTCCTTAGCGCGTCCGCACCGGATCACCGAATCGACATGGCAGACGTCGCCGACCGGCACACGTCTCCCGCTGGTCCGGCACGCTCAGGCACGGCGAGAACCCGGCTTCGCCGGGGCGCAGGCCGCCAGCGTCAGGTCCGGGGCGACCGCAAGCCAGATCCCCCGGCGGATGGGGCCCATGGATTACCCCCCTCAGGGCGTGAGCAGGGTGCCGGTGTAGGCGTGGATGACGGCGGTGATCTCGTTCCCCTCGTCCCTGCCCGGCGCCAGACGGAGCACCCAGGCGAAGTAGGTGTGGCCGCGCCACTCGTACTCTTCCGTGTAGGTTGCTTCCAACAGCCGCAGGTCGCTGTCGCCCAGCTGCTCTAGGGCGGCCGCAACCGCCTCCTCCCGGCTGAGCGGGGTCGGTTCTCCGCCGAAGTGCGGCGGCTCGGCCCACACGACCGCGATGCGCTCGCCGGTCAGCGCGTCGATGGCCACGGTGATGCGGTTGCCGTACGGGTAGAGCGCTTCCAGCACCCAGGCCGGCCGCCCGCGGGCGTCCTCCGACCCGAAGCGGGTGTAGGCCTCCTCGAACCTGGCCACCCACGGCCCGTCCGGTTCGATCAGTCGGGCCTTGGCCACCGCCTGCTCCTCGGTGAGATAGGGCGACTCGTCCGGCCCGAGCACCAGCACCCGCGTGTCTTGCAGTCCCAGACAGGGGCGGCCGCCCACCCGGGGCACCTCCTCGCCGGCCGGGAAGTCGCCCTGGGGAACGGCGCAGAGGACGAGGCGCACCGACTCGGCCGGTGCGTCGGTCCAGTTGAGCTCCCAACGGTGCGGACCAACCGCCTCGCCATCCAGGACCGCCAGAGGGACATCCCGGTTCGAGCGCCCATCGGTGTCCTGGTAGAGGAGCCAGTGGACCGCTTCCGCCCCGCTGACCGTGGCGGTCAGCGTGGGATGTGCCGGGAGTAGGAGAACGAAACCCTCGCCGTGCTCCACCCGCCGCAGTTCGCCCAGACGGTGTTCGACGAGCTGCGGGCGCCTCGGCTCCCGTTCTTCACCCGCGCCTCGCCCGGTGCCGCCGGCAGCCGGAAGGTCAGCCGGCGTGGCGGTCGTGCAGGCGGACAGGAGGGCCAGGGACAGCGCCAGGGAAAGCGCCAGGATGCGTCGCATTGCAGACTCCCTCCAGATTATCCTGACCAGTCTGACGGCGGGAACGGCAGTGACGTTTCGAGCGCCTGCACAGGGCGGGTAAACGCGAGGGTATCGGACACCCTACTCCCGGGGGGTGTTGGAATGCGCATTGCGATCGTGGGGGCCGGGCTGGCCGGCCTGGCCTGCGCCCACGAGCTGGAGCGGCTCGGGCACGAGTGCGAGGTCTTCGAGAAGCGCGACCGGGTCGGGAAGATGTTCAACACCGTCGAGACCATGCTGGAATCGCTCTCCACCGAGCCGAGCAAGGACGTCTTCGAGACGCTGCGGCAGGAGCTGCACCTGCCGCTGAACCCGGCCAACCACATCACCAGGCTGGTCCTGCATTCCCAGTCCCGGGACACGCTCATCCGGGGCCACGTGGGCTACACCACCACCCGCGGCCCGGAAGCGCGCTCGCTGGAGCAGCAGCTGCTCCGCCACTGCCGCTCGCCCGTCCGGTTTGACCAGAACCCGGACGTGGAGGAGCTCGCGACGGCGTACGACTGGGTGGTCGTGGCCACGGGCTCGCCCAGGTGGCCGAAGCACTTCGGCCTGTGGCAGCGGGACATCGCCTGGTACATCCGCGGCGCCAATGTGATCGGCGACTTCAACCCGGGGGAGCTCCACTTTTACTTCAACACGCGCTACGCCGGGACAGGGTACGCGATGATCGCCCCCTTCGACGAGCGCATGGCCTCGGTGGGCCTCGGCGTGCCCGACTCCTCCGAGGAGGCGGTGGAGGCCTACTGGACCCGGTTCCGGCAGGAGCAGGGGCACCTCTGGGAGCGCATCGAGGACGAGTTCAAGCTGGAGTGCTACGAGATCGGCCGCGTCAAGCAACGCGTCGTCGGCAACGTCATCTTCGTGGGCAACGCCGGCGGGTTCATCGAGCCGCTGGGGATCACGGGCCAGCAGAGCGCACTGCAGAGCGGGGTGCTGGCGGCCCGGAAGATCGCGCTGGGGGATGAGGCGTTCGACCGGTTTGCCGCGCGCTGGGACCACTTCTACAGCGACATGATGCGGCTGCGGCTGTACGTGAACGCCTGGACGGACCGGGAGATGGACCGGCTGGTCGGCCTCACGGGCCATGGCGTCGGCAGCGTGCTCATCCGCTCGCCCCTCAACCTGCTCGACCTGGTCGGGACAGCCATGGCCCACCTCCCCGTGACCCAGGATCCCTCGGCCGAGGTGGGGCCCTCGTGACGAGAGGCATAGGATTGTGCCAGGGAAATGGGAGGTGGAGCGCCCATGCAGAGGCTTCCTGGCTACACCTATGGAACGCCGCTGGTGCCGCAGTCGCCTGTCAGCCTGCGGGAGTTCGAGTGGATGAAGGCGACGGCGATGTTCACCGACGAGGATGTGAGATACCTGCGCATGTCCCTCGCCATCCTGGCCGACCAGACGGCCGAGATCGTGGAGAAGTGGTACGAGTTCGTCGGCTCCCAGCCGCAGCTCATCCGCTACTACAGCACCCCCGCCGGCATGCCGCTGCAGGACTACCTGGCCCGGACGTTTGCCCGGTTCCAGCAGTGGATCATCGACACCGCGGAGGCGAACTACGACCAGGACTGGCTCAACTACCAGTACGAGATTGGTTTGCGCCATCACCACACGAAGAAGAACCGGACCGACGCCGCGCCCGCACTGCCGCACATCCACTACCGGTACATGGTGCCCCTGATCTACCCCATCGTCGCGACGCTGAAGCCCTTCCTGGCGCGAAAGGGCCACTCCCCCGAAGAGGTGGAGAAGATGTGGGAGGCGTGGCTGAAGGCCGTGCTCCTCTCCGTCGCGCTCTGGAGCCAGCCGTACGTGAAGCCGGGTGAGTTCTGAGCACGAGGGCAAGCCGCCCGGTTCTGCACAGCGCTGTGAGCCACCTCGCAACCGCGGCGAGGTGGCCCATCGGTGCTGTTGCGACACGACATCCCGCGTGACGCCCCTGCCGTGACCTCGACCGAGGCTCCGTCGTTATGACATGCGGAGGTGCCGAGATGACGCGAACCCTCGTCACACGGCAGAGCCCCATCTGGCTCCTGGCCATGCTGCTGGCAGCCTGCAGTGCACTGCCCGGCAGGCCTGCGGCAGATCCGTCAGGTCAGGCGGCGCTGTCCTCGCATCGGGCGAGGCCGACCGCAACCTCGGGCGGTCTTCCATCCGTGGCCGACTGCGCAAGCCGATACGGGGTCGCAGGAATGGCTCCGGATGTGCGGGATCTCCTGCAACGCGGGGCAGCAGACGAGCTGTGGGCGTGCGCCGCCCGCAGGGCCAGCTGGGATCGCGCGTACCGGGCGACAATCGCTTACGAGCTTCTCATCAGCGGCAGGGACGAGGTCGACCCAGCGCTCCCCGGCTACCAGGCCAAGGAACCACCTCACGGGTGCGGAGCATACCTGGCACCTGGACGGAGATCCGGGGCATCCGGCTCGGGCGCAGTCAGCTGTTCATCGTGCTGGCGGACCGGGTGGTGGTGGTCCCGTTCACCGAAGCTGCTCTGTCTTCAAGGCGAGCGTGACAGCAAACGGGCCGGGGTCCGCTGCGTCGGACCCCGGCCCAAGACTGACTTCACCACCGCCAGGTGCGGAGCATCACCCATACCCCGCCGACGAGGAGGGCGAGGGGCAGCCCAAGGGCGAGCGCCCACGCCAAAGGAGCCGGGGCCGGCAACCAGGGGGTGCCCGCCGCCGCCCAGAGGGGCAGGGCGGTGGAGAGCGTCAGCCCGATCGTCCGGGCCAGGGCGGACCAGGCGCTGGACTGTGCGAGGGCGGAGCCCCCCTGCTCGGCCTGGGGGGCGCCGGGCGCCTCGGGCTCCTCCGGGTCCTGGCTGGCGAAGGCCGCGGCCGCGCCGAAGCCGCCCATCACGCCGAACAGCAGCGCCAGTTCGGTCCGCAGGAGCAGCGCGACGGCGCCGGCGAGGGACAGGCGGGCCGCCACGCTCCCCACTGCGACGGCCACCGCCACCAGCAGCCCCGACGGCACCGCCACCGCGATCAGCTTGGCGGCGATCAGCCGTGGCGTGGGCACCGCTGCGAGGCGGTAGAGGGCGATGGTCACACGCTCCTGCTGGAAGACCCGCGAGACCCAGTGGCCGAAGGCGTTGAACCAGGCCAGGAGCGAGAGCGCACCGACCGATCCGACGAGCCGCGCCGCGGGCTGCCCCGCGGCCGCCCGCCCGGCGAACCAGACGCCAACGGCGCCGGCGACGAAGATCAGGAGCTGGGTGCGCGTCATCTTCGACCGCGCGAGATGCAGCCACTCCCGGGAGAGCACCGCCCGCAGCACGCCGTCGCCCCGCAGCGGCAGCCAGAAGGAGCGCCCCGGGCGGTCGGTGTCCTGCTCGTTCAGCTCCAGCACCCGGTAGAGCCCCTGCCGGTAGTGCTCCTCCACCCACTCGGGGCGCACCAGCAGGGTGGCGGCCAGCAGCAGCCCGGGCACGCCGGCCACCGCGGTCAGCGTGGTCAGCACCGCGCGGCGCGACTCGCGCATCACGAGCGCCAGCTCCGTGGCGGTGCCGCCCGAGCTGAGGTAGATGATGGCCGCGGTGATCAGGGCCATGGTGAGCACGCCGAAGATGGTGTTGCCGTGGCGCATCGTCCGGGGGTGGAAGCGGCCCCAGAAGGTGAGGAGCAGCAGGCCGGCCAGGTGCGCCACCACGCCCGCGGCCGCCCCCACCAGCCAGAGCAGGGCCAGGGCGGGCCACCGCCCTGGAGGGGGCACGATGGAGGAGTAGGCCCAGGCCCAGAGCAGCGTCGTCCAGAGCCGGGTGGGCAGCGACTCGATCACCCGCCCCAGCAGGAAGGCAAGGGGGCGGGCCGGGGTGAGCTGGAAGAGCGGCACCAGGAGGCCCTGGTAGAGCTGGGCCTGTCCCCGGGAGAAGCCGCCCATGATGCCGAACCAGCCCATCTGCGCCGCGATCAGGGCCACGGCGCCCACGAGGCCGGCCTCGGCGGCATCCGGGGCCATGGCGGGGGCCCGCCGCGCGACCAAGTAGGCAGCCAGGCCCTGCAGCGCCAGCCAGATCAGGCCGGCCTTCATGCGGGAGAAGCGGAACATGCGGTTCCAGCTGGCCTGCCAGCCAGACCGGGCGATGGCCAGAGAGAGGGTGAGCACGCCGTTCATGCCGGATCCGCCTCCTCCGGAAGCTCGTCGCCCGTGAGGGCGAGGAAGCTCTCCTCGAGGCTGGCCCCCGGGCGCCCGGCCTGCTCGGCCAGCTCGGCGGCGGTGCCGTTGGCGATGAGCCGCCCCCGGTGGATCAGCCCGATGCGGTCGGACAGCTCCTCGGCGATCGAGAGGATGTGCGTGGTGAGCACGACGGCCACACCCTCTCGGGCCCAGGCCTTCACCAGGTCCTTCACCTCGCGGGCGGCGCGGGCGTCAAGTCCGTTGGTCACCTCGTCGAGGAGCAGCACGCGCGGCCGGTGCAGCAGGGCCGTGGCGATGGCCATCTTCCGCTTCATCCCCAGCGAGAAGTCGCGGATCAGCCGGTCGGCCTGGGCGGTGAGGCCCATCAGGGCGAGCAGCTCCTCCGCCCGCGCCTTGCCCTCGGCCCGGCTCATGCCGTAGAGGTCGGCCATGAACCACAGGAACTCCCGGGCCGTCAGGAGCTCGTGCAGGATCGGCGTGTCGGGCACGTAGCCGATCGCTCGCTTCGCCTTGGCCGGCTCCTGCCAGACGTCGTGCCCGAGGATGCGCACGCGGCCGGAGGTGGGGGGCAGCAGGCCGACCATCATCTTCATCGTCGTGGTCTTGCCGGCGCCGTTGGCGCCGAGGAAGCCGAAGATCTCCCCGGGCCGCACGGAGAGGTTGAGCCCCTGCACGGCCGGAAAGCCGCCGTAGGTCTTGGTCAGGTTTTCGAGCAAGATCGCCGGGGTGGTGGCCACGGTTCGCGTCACTCCACGTGGGTAGAGTACGGACTACTGTTCCGACGAAAGCGCGCGCGGGCAGGGTTCGGTCCGATCGCACGCGGTTGATGGGGCCATGACGCAAGTGTACATGCGCCTCGGGCAGACTACAACCAGAGTCTGTTCGAGGAGGCAGGAATCAATGCGGAGGAACGTTGTGCGCTGCTTTGCGGCGCTGCTGTGCGCCGCCCTTGCGCTGGCGGCCGCCAGGCCGGCGGCCGGCATGGAGCGATGGCCGCCGGCGATCGGCGTGGAGGACGGCGACCACCTGTACCGGCACAACCGCGCGGCCGACGACCTGGACGAGGCGGAGGAGGCATCCGCCGCTGCGCCGGAGTCGGGACAGGACAGCCCGGTGAAGCTGACCGCGCCGTCGGCGGTGCTGATGGAGGCGCTGAGCGGTCGGGTGATCTACGAGAAGAACGCCCACGAGCGCCGCAACCCCGCCAGCATCACCAAGATCATGACGCTGATCGTGGCGTTCGACGCCGTGCGTGACGGCAAGGTGAAGCTGACGGACCAGGTGACCATCTCCGAGGAGGCCAAGCGGCAGCCGGGCACGACCATCTTCGCCGACGTGGGGGAGACTTTCACGCTGGAGGAGCTGCTCCTCTCCGTGGCCGTGGGCTCCGCCAACGACGCGGCCGTGGCGGTGGCCGAGCACGTGGCCGGTTCCGCGGAGGCGTTCGCCGTGCTGATGAACAAGAAGGCCAGGGAGCTGGGGATGAACAACACCCACTTCGTGAACCCGACGGGCCTCTCGGCGGAAGGGCACCTGACCACGGCGTACGACATCGCCCTGATGAGCCGGTACGCGGTGCTCAACTACCCCGAGCTGGTGAAGTTGACGTCGATCTACGGCGCCGAGCTGAACGTGCCCTGGCGGAAGAACGGCCCCAAGTTCCAACTGTGGAACAACAACAAGCTGCTCACCTGGTACAAGGGCGCCGACGGCCTGAAGACCGGGTGGACGCAGGCCGCGGGGTACTGCCTTGCCGCGACGGCCGTGCAGGACGGCACGCGCATGATCGCCGTGGTGATGGGCTCTGAGAGCGCCAAGCAGCGGAACATCGAGGTTGCGCGGCTCCTGGACTACGGCTTCGCCAACTACACCGCCGTGGAGATCGCGCCGGCCGGCAAGAAGTTCGGCCCCGTGCGGGTGGCCCGCGGCGCCGTGCCGGAGATCGAGCCCGTGCCCCGCTCGGCCTTCGGGGTGAGCGTGCCCAAGGGCTCCCAGGACAAGGTCAGGTGGGAGGTGAAGCTGCCGCGGCAGGTGGCGGCGCCGGTCCAGCAGGGGCAGGTGATCGGCCACATCGTGGCCAGCCTGGGCGACGAGGAGGTGGCCCGCATGGACCTCGTCTCGCCCGTGGCCGTGGGCAAGGCCAACCTCTGGCAGTCCGTCGTGCACACCGTGCGGGGGATCTTCAGCTTCGACTGAGTGCGGTCAGAGGGGTCCGCCGTCGAGGACGGCGGGCCCTTTCGCGCGCATCCTGTCGAATCTTGTTGACCGAAAGGATGGAAGATCAGGGAGGAAATGGCAAGGACGACAAAGAACATACCGCCAAACGCGGCGGCTCGCGTGTGCCGCCGAGAATCGCAGTGGGGGGACTCACCATGGCGGCGATGGAGTGCGAACTGGTGGGGCAGAGCCTGGTCGTGCGGCTGACCGGCGAGCTCGACCTGGTGGCGGCCGCCCGGTTCAAGGAGGCCGTGGAGGAGATCCTGGACCGGCGGCCGGTCCGCCACCTGTACGTCAACCTGGCGGGTGCCACCTTCGTGGACAGCGCCTTCCTGGGGTCGCTGCTGGGCCGCTACCGGCGCATCAGCCGCGAGGGCGGGCGCATGGGCATTATCGGGGTGCCGCCGCAGGTGCGGCCTGCGCTGGAGCTGTCCGGCATCTTCCGCACCATGGACGAGTTCAGGTCGGAGCGTGACGCGCTTTCAGCGGGGTAGGCGGGAGCGCATCGGCAAGGGGGGATAGGCTATGGTCACCCACAACAGGGTCATCGTGGAGCTGGCCGCCATACCGGAGAACGTGGGCGTGGCGCGCCTGATGGCGGCGATGGTCGCGGCACAGGGGGCGTTCACCGTCGCCGAGGTGGACGAGGTGAAGCTTGCGGTCTCGGAGGCCGTCACCAACGCGATCGTCCACGGCTACCGGGGCGACGCCCGGCGCATGGTGCGGATGGAGGCGACGCTGGACGACGGAACCCTCGAGATCGTCGTCGCGGACGAGGGCCGCGGCATCGAGGACGTGGAACTGGCCCGGCAGGCGGCGGTCACCTCGGACCCGGAGCGGATGGGGCTCGGCTTCTCCTTCATGGAGGCGCACATGGACGAGGTGCACGTGGAGTCCGCCGTGGGCCGGGGCACGCGCGTCACCATGCTCAAACGGCCGTCGGCGAGGGACGTGGCCGCGGCCAGGGGCAGCTGATGCGGCCATGGCGCGTGCGAGCAACCTTGAGGAACGCGGCTGGCCTGACGAGGAGGTCAGGCGGCTGCTGGCGCGTGCCCGCGCCGGGGACAAGGAGGCGCGCGACCGGCTGGTGGAGGAGAACCTCCGGCTGGTGCGGTCGCTGGTCTCCCGGTTCAGCGTCTCGGGCGCGGACCCCGAGGACCTGTTTCAGATCGGGTGCATCGGCCTCCTGAAGGCGATTGACCGGTTCGACCTGAACTACGACGTGCGGTTCAGCACCTACGCCGTCCCGCTGATCATGGGCGAGATCCGCCGCCACCTGCGGGACGACGGCCCCATGAGGGTGAGCCGCAGCCTGAAGCAGCTGGCCGTCCAGGCCCGGAAGGTGCGGGAGCAGCTGGCGGCAGAGCTGCAGCGGGATCCGACCGTCCACGAGATCGCCGCAGAGCTGGGCGTGGCGCCGGAAGAGGTGGTGGAGGCCCTGGACGGCGTCAGGCCGCCGGCGTCGATCCACCAGACGGTGCATGAGGGCGACGGCGACCCCATCTACCTCCTCGACCAGCTGGCGGCGGGAGACGGCCACCGGGAGGGGCTCTGGCTCGACCGCGTCGCCCTGCGGGAGGGGCTGGAGCAGCTGGACGAGCGCGAGCGCATGGTGATCCTGCTCCGCTTCTTCCGCGACAAGACGCAGACGGAGGTCGCCTCCATCCTGGGCTGCAGCCAGGTACAGGTCTCCCGGCTGGAGCGGCGGGCCCTGGACCGCATTCGGAAGCACGTAAACGCGGCACTGTGAGGTCTGGGATGTGATGATGCCGGGCGGGCGCCGGCCCGCAGCGGGCATGCTAGTTCCAGAGGTGGCAGTGCGATGCTCAGAGTGGATCAGCAGCGGCGGCTGGGCTGGGTGCTCGCCGCGCTCCTCCTGCTCCTGGCCGGCGCCGTCAGCGCCTGGTACTGGTTCGCCGTCAGACCGGCCCCGCCGCCCCCGGGCGCCACCCTGGTCTGGGTCGCTGCATAGGATGGCCGCCGCCGGGGAGATGCTAGGGGCCCGGGGGCTGCAGGTGCGCGGCAACCGCCCACCGGCTCGGCTGGCGGACCGATGCACGGGCCCCCGGGCATCCTGTTCTGCCGACGAACCAAGGGGGGATTCGCCTGGAGCCTCCGGTCCGCGTCATCCTCCTGACCGACGGCGACCAGGTGGCCAGACGGGCCGCGGAGGAAGCCGCCAGGCGCCTGAAGCTGCGCTGCATCTCCGCCTCCGCGGGCAACCCGACGCCCCTGAGCGGTCCGGAGCTGGTGCAGCTCATCAAGCAGGCGGTGCACGATCCCGTCCTCGTGATGGTGGACGACAGGGGCAACCCGGGAACGGGGCCGGGGGAGGAGGCGCTGGCCTACCTCTGCCGGCATCCGGAAATCCGCGTGCTCGGCATCGTCGCGGTGGCCTCGAACACCCGCAGGGCCCGCGGCGTGGAGGTGGACCTCTCCGTCGACAGCGAAGGCCGCATTCGGAAGGGCCCCGTGGACAAGGACGGCAGGCCCCGCTCCCGGGGCGTGCTGCGCGGCGACACGGTCGACGTGCTGCGCCGCCTGGACGTTCCGCTGATCGTCGGCATCGGCGACCCCGGCAAGATGGACGGGGCGGACGGTCTCGAACACGGGTGTGCGATCACGACGCGGGCGATCGAGGCCATCCTGGAGCGAGCCAATGTCAACACCGAGTAGAGCCCGGACGCCGGAGAGGCGCCCGGGCCGTACTGCTGTGCCCGTCGGGTGGGCGCGTTGACAGCGAGGAACACGGGGTGTTATTGTGGGTAAAATTATTCGAGAGGCAACGCTAAGGGCTTGCCGTCATCCCAGGAGGAGTAATGCGCGATGCACTTCTACGGTACTGCGGCACAGAATGCGCTGGGGCACCTCACGGTGGGCGGGGTGGATGTGGTGGACCTGGCCCGGGAGTACGGCACGCCGCTCTACATCATGGACGAGGCGCTGATCCGCCGGAACTGCCGGGCTTACGTGGAGAGCTTCCGGCAGCACTACCCGAACTTCGACGTGGCCTACGCCTCCAAGGCGTTCCTCTGCACCGCCATGGCGGCGCTGGCCGAGCAGGAGGGCCTGTCGCTGGACGTGGTCTCGGGGGGCGAGATCGCCACGACGCGGCAGGCCGGCTTCCCCATGGAACGGACCTATTTCCACGGCAACAACAAGAGCCCGGAGGAGATCCGCCTGGCCATGGAGGTCGGGGTCGGCCGGTTCGTCGTCGACTCGACCCGCGAGCTGCACCTGCTGGAGAACATGGCCGCCGAGCGGGGGAGGACGGTGCGTATCCTGCTCCGGGTGACCCCCGGAGTGGAAGCCCACACCCACGAATACATTAGCACGGGCCAACTCGACTCCAAGTTCGGCATCCCCATCGCCGGGGGCCTTGCCCTGGAGGCCGCCCGGGAGGCCCTCCGCCTCTCCCACGTGGAGCTGACGGGCTTCCACTGCCACATCGGCTCGCAGATCTTCGACCTGGAGGGCTACCGCATCGCCGTCCAGCGCATGCTGGATCTGGCGGCGGCGGTGCGGGCGGAGACCGGGTTCACCGCGTCCGAGCTGAGCATGGGCGGCGGGCTCGGCGTCCGGTACGTCGAGGGCGACCGCCCGGTACCGCCGGAGGAACTGGTTGCCTGCCTCAGCGCGGCCGTGCGCGGCGGGGCGCCCGAGCGGGGGCTGCCGCTGCCGAAGCTGATCATCGAGCCGGGGCGGTCCATCGTCGCCGAGGCCGGCACCACGCTCTACACGGTGGGGACCATCAAGGAGATCCCCGGGGTGCGCACCTACCTGGCCGTGGACGGCGGCATGGGCGACAACATCCGGCCGGCGCTGTACCACGCCGAGTACGAGTGCGCCGTGGCCAACAAGCTGGGTTCGGAGCGGACCCGCAGGGTGACGGTGGTCGGCCGGTACTGCGAGTCAGGCGACGTGCTGCTGACCGACGTGCCCGTGGCGGCCGACGTGGCCCCGGGCGACCTGCTCGCGGTCTTCGCCACCGGCGCCTACAACTACTCCATGGCCTCGCACTACAACCGCTTCCCCACGCCGGCGGTCGTCTTCGTCAGCGACGGGCGGGCCGACCTGGTGGTGCGGCGTGAGAGCTTCGCCGAGATGGCGGCCAACGACCTGCTGCCCGAGCGGCTGCGGGCCGGGGCCCCGCGGTGAGCTTGCTGCCGGACCCCCGCCTTTCCGCGCCGGAAGACGGAACCAATGGGGCGCCTCAACCGGTCTAAGGATTGACAGGCTGCGTAATGAGGTGAACCCCTTGAAGCGGAAGATTGTGGTCATCGTTGTGATACTGGCGGTGCTGGGAGGCGGCGGTTGGTTCGGCTACAAGCGTTTCTTCGGCGCGCCCGCAGCTGGGATGATCGAGGCGATGGGGCCGGAGGGAGCCCCCGTGGTGCAGGTGGAGACCGTCAGCCGGCGCATGCTGGTGCAGGAGGTCTTCGCGCCCGGCACCGTGGAGGCCGGCAACCTGCAGGAGTACAAGGCCGCCCTGGCCAGCCCGCGCGTGACCCTGCACGTGGAGGTCGGCCAGCAGGTGGAGGAGGGCCAGATCCTCGCTGAGCTCGACGCATCTGAGCTTCTGGAAGATGTGAAGGCGAAGGAGCGCGACCTGCTCCAGGCCGAGCGGCGGCTGGAGGAGCTGCGGCGGAACCTGGACAGCGCGCCGCTCCAGTTGGAGCGCTCCGTTCAGGAGGCGCGGCGCCAGCTGATCGAGGCGCAGACCCAGCTGGCCAAGGCGCGGGCCGGCGGCGGCAGCGGCGAGAGCAGCTCGGTCACCGCCCTGCGGGAGCAGATCGCGCAGCTGCGCAACCAGGCTGCCCAGGCGCAGCAGGCGGTGAATGAGGCGCGGGCCGCTCTCTCCGCGGCGGAGGCGGCCTACATGGCCAAGCCGGGAGACCCGGAGGCCGAGCGCGCCTACCGCGCAGCCGAGGAGGCTTACCGGCGGGCTGTGAGCAAGAACGACGAGACCGCGCGCGAGACCGCGACCAAGCTGGCGGAGGCCCAGGCGGAGCTGGACGCCCTCCTGTCGGGCGGCGACTTCAATGCGGACGACCAGGAGACCCGGGTCAGGCTGGCCGAGATCCAGGTGAAGCTGGCCGAGGTCGCCGTCAAGGAGGCGGAGGAGGCCCTGCGGCGCGGCCCGGACATGGGCCAGATCCAGCTGGCCGAGGCCGAGGTGGAGGCCGCCCGGGCCACCCTGGAGAAGCTGCGGGGCAACCTGGAGTCGATGACGATCAAGGCGACAGCGCCCGGCACCGTGCTGGCCGTGGGCGCGAAGGACGGCGACCCGGTGCAGCAGGGTGCGCTGATCGCCCGCGTGGGCGACATGGAGCGGATGACCCTGGTGGGCCAGGTGGAGGCCGTCGACTTGGACAGCCTCGAGCCCGGGCAGCAGATCATGGTGACGTCCGCCCTGCTGCCGCTGGCCAGCTTCGAGGGCGTGGTGACCGGCGTGGGCCAGCAGACGTCGCAGAGCATGGACGGCTACCGCGGCATGTACATGGGTGAGAACGTCACGTTTGAAGTGCGGGGCGAGGTGGAGAACCTCGATGGCCGCCTGAAGAGCGGCATGTCGGTGGAGATGCGCATCGAGACCTCCCGCAAGGAGAACGTGATCGTGGTGCCCCTGCTGGCGGTGAAGGAGGAGGGCGGGCAGGCCTACGTGCTGGTCGTCAAGGACTACCAGGTGGAGCTGCGCCCGATCCAGACCGGCCTCGTGACCAACCGCGAGGTCGAGGTGGTCTCCGGCCTCGAGGAGGGCGAGATGATCGTCACCGCGCCCTTCGGGCTGATTGAGACGCTGCAGGACGGCGACGTGGTGCGCATCCAGGGTATGCCCGGCATGGGCGGGTTCGGCCCGGGCATGGGGCCCGGCGTGGTTCCCGGTGGCGTGCGCCGGGGCCGGGTGGTGCCCGGCCGGGCCATCTCGGTGCCGCTCGGCCTCCTGACGGGGGGCGTGGCGCGATGAACCTGCTGGAGACCTTCAGCGTGGCGCTCTCGGCCCTCTGGGCCAACAAGCTGCGCTCGGCCCTGACAATGCTGGGCCTGATCATCGGCGTGGGGTCGGTGATCGCCATCATCGCGATCGGCCGGGGCACCCAGCAGGCCGTAGAGGCGGAGCTGGACGCCATGAACGGCGGCGTGTTCCAGCTCCTGGCCACCGGCGGCTGGACGCCGGAGGGCGAGCAGATGGCCCAGCAGCGCTCCTTCCGGGAGGAGGACATCGCCCTCCTGAAGGAGGCGCTGCCCGAGATCGAGGTGATCGACCCGCAGGTCGGCATGGGCGTGCAGATCACCTTCCACCGGGAGACGCAGTGGGACTACGTGCGCGGTGCGGGCACCGACACCGCATCGCTGCTCAACATCCAGCTGGCCTCGGGCCGCTGGTTCACCGAGGAGGAGATCCGGAGGGGCGACCGCGTGATGGTCGTCTCGGCCAACCGGCTCTCCTACCTGCTCGGCGAGGGGGTCGACCCGCTGGGCATCGAGCTGATGGTCAACGGCTACCCCTTCCGGGTGATCGGCGTGATCGCCCCCAACACGGGCATGCTGTCACAGCTGCTGGGGGGCCAGGGCGGCGACTTCTACATCCCCCGCAGCTACATCACCCGCGCCACGGGGCAGAACAGCTACTACCACCTGACGGTGCGGGTGCGCGAGGGCGCCGATCCGGTCGCGGTGAAGGACCTGGCCGTGAAGGTCATGGAGCGCATCTACCCGGGAACGGGCTACGAGGCGCACATCTGGACGGACTTCATGAACCAGTTCAACCAGGTGCTCTCCATCGTGACGGGCGTTATGGCGGCCATCGCCGGCATCTCGCTGGTCGTTGGCGGCGTGGGCATCATGAACATCATGATGGTCTCCGTGACAGAGCGGACGCGTGAGATCGGCCTGCGCAAGGCCATCGGCGCCCGCCGCCGCGACATCCTGATGCAGTTCCTGGTGGAGGCGCTCACCCTCTGCCTGATCGGCGGCGCGATCGGCATCCTGCTCGCAGCCGGGCCGGTGACGGTGGCGGCCAACTACCTGGACGCGCCGCTCTCCCTCGACCTGTACGCCGTCACGCTGGCGCTCGGCTTCTCGGCGGCCGTGGGGCTCATCTTCGGCGTCTACCCGGCGGTGAAGGCGGCCCGCATGGATCCGATCGAGGCGCTCCGGTACGAGTAAGCCACCGGGTACGGCCCGCGGTGGGCAGGCCGTGCGCGGACGAAGATCAGGGGCGGTGCACCGATGTGCACCGCCCCGCATCGTCTCCTTACCCTGCGGATTCGCCACGCCCATAGAGCCGGGCCGCGATCAGCTGAGCCCGGCGGATGACCCTGTCAGCGGTTGCTCCCCCCTGATGGCCGCCTTGGCCGCACGGGCCCGCTCCAGGGCCTCATCGGCAGTGCGGCCGAGCACGTTCAGGTGCCCCATCTTCCGGTGCGGCCGCGCCTCCCGCTTGCCGTAGAGGTGCAGGTACACCTGCGGGTCCGCCAGCGCGGCGGCGGGGGCCAGGGGAAAGTCCTCGCCCATGACGTTCACCATGCAGACGGGGCTGAGCAGGTCCACCGACCCCAGCGGCAGGTCGCAGACGGCCCGGATGTGCTGCTCGAACTGGGAGGTGGCGCAGGCGTTCTGCGTGAAGTGGCCCGAGTTGTGCGGGCGCGGCGCCAGCTCGTTGACCAGCAGGCTGCCGTCAGGCAGGCAGAACATCTCGACGCCCAGCAGCCCGACCAGCCCGAACCCCTCGGCGATGCGCACCGCCAGGTCCCTGGCGGCCGCCTGCGTCGCCGGGCTGACCCTGGCCGGCACGATGGAGTAGGCGAGGATGTTCAGCTCGTGGATGTTCTCCGCCACGGGGAAGGCGGCCACCTGGCCGGAAGCGCTGCGGGCGACGACGACGGAGAGCTCGCAGGCGAAGGGGACGAGCCCCTCCAGCACAAGTGGCCGGCCGACTTCGGCCGCCGCGTGCCCGGAGAGCCTGGCGTACGCGGCCCTCGCCTCCGCGGGCGTGCGCACGACCGCCTGCCCCTTGCCGTCGTAGCCCATGGTGGCGGTCTTCAGCACCGCGGGCAGACCGACGGCCGCCAGGGCGGCCTCCAGGTCGGCTGGCGACTCCACCGGGCGCCAGGTGGCGACGGGGATGCCCAGCCGCTCCATGGCCCGCTTCTCGTGGATGCGGTGCTGGCAGGTGCGCAGGATCTCGACCCGGGGGTGAACCGGCCGGCGGGAGGCCAGCCGCTCCAGTACGGCCGGATCGATGTTCTCGAACTCGTAGGTGATGACGTCCGCCACGTCGGCCAGCGGCGCCACCGCATCGGGGTCGGCCAGGGACGCGGCGACGACCCGGTCGGCGACGGGCGCCGCCGGGCAGTCCGGGTCGGGGTCGGCCACGGCGACCCGGTACCCCATCGCCCTGGCCGCCAGCGCGGACATGCGGGCCAGCTGGCCCCCGCCGACAATGCCCACCACGCCGCCCGGGAGGATCATGGCTGGCTCTCCTCCACCATCTGGCGCATGTACGCCCGGTACTCGGCCAGCGCCGCCCGCAGCTCGGGGTACTGCAGCGCCAGGATCTGGGCGGCGAGGAGCCCCGCGTTCTTGGCCCCGGCCTTGCCGATGGCCACGGTGGCGACCGGGACGCCGCCGGGCATCTGCACGATGGAGAGCAGGGAGTCCAGCCCGTGCAGGGAGGAGGTGAACACGGGCACCCCGATGACCGGGAGGGTGGTCTTCGCGGCGGTCATGCCCGGCAGGTGCGCCGCGCCGCCGGCCCCGGCGATGATCACCTTCAGCCCGCGCCCCTCCGCCGACTCGGCGTACGCGAACATGGCGTCCGGCGTGCGGTGGGCCGAAACGACCTTCATCTCGTACGGAACGCCCAGCTCATCGAGCACCCTGGCCGCGTCCTGCATGGTCTCAAGGTCGGAGCGGCTGCCCATGATGATGCCAACCAGCGGCCGCGCCTTCTCCATCTGCCCCATCTCCTGCTGACCTCCCGTCTTCGGCGGACATAACGACTGACAGCGGCCCCGGTCGGCCGCTGTCAGCAATCTGGTGGGCGGTACTGGGATCGAACCAGTGACCCCTTGCGTGTGAAGCAAGTGCTCTCCCGCTGAGCTAACCGCCCAGTGCCTGCTCATTATAACGCAAGCTCGTCCGCTGCGCAAGGGCATCTGGAAATCGCGGGCAGGGTTTGTGCGAGGTGTAGCAGAATACTCTCCGATCAAGATCAAGCGCCGTGCGACAGCGCTTCCGGGAGACGGACGACCTGATGCAGATCATCGTGCCCCACACCAACACCGACCTCGACGCGATCGGCGCGGCCGTGGGGGCCCAGGTGCTCTACCCCCAGGCCCGCATCGTGCTGCCCGGCACGCCCAACCCGATGGCGGCCGAGTTCATCTCGCTGCACCGGTACAACCTGCGGGTCTACACCCCGAAGGACGTGGACCTCGCCCAGGTGCGCCGGGCGATCATCGTGGACACTGCCGACGCGGCCCGCCTCGGCCCGCTCCGGCCGGCGCTCTCCGGCGTTGAGATGCACCTCTTCGACCACCATCCGCCCGAGGCCCACGACCTGCAGGGGCGGCTCGAGGTCCGGGCGCAGGTGGGCGCGACGTGTACGCTGCTCGCCGAGCTGATCGAGGAGGCCGGCGCGCCCCTCACGCCGTTCCAGGCCACGGCGCTGCTGGTGGGGATCTACGCCGACACGGGCTCGCTGAGCCTCCTGGGCACCACGGACCGGGACGCCCGGGCCGCCGCGTTCCTCCTCTCCCGGGGGGCCAGCCTGCAGGCCGCGGCCCGCTTCATGGAGGTTTCGCTCACCCCCAGCCAGCAGACGCTGCTGCAGCAGCTGCAGAACCGGGCGCGCTGGGTGAACGTCGCCGGCGCCCGGATCCGGCTGCTGGTCGCCGAGGTGCCCGAGTACGTGGGCGGGCTCAACCTGGTCATCCACCGGCTGCTGGAGCTGGAGCCCGTGCCCGCGCTCTTCGCCGCCGTGCGCATGGAGGACCGGGTCCACCTGATCGGCCGCTCATCGGTCCCGTGGGTGGACGCCGCCCGGATCCTGGGCGCCTTCGGCGGCGGCGGCCACCCGGCGGCGGCCTCGGCCGTGGTGAAGGGACAGCCCCTGGCCGAGGTGGCCCGGCGCCTGGAGGCGGAACTGCCCGCAGGCGTCGAGCGGCCCCTCATGGCCCGGGACGTGATGTCCGCGCCCGTCAAGACGATCGTCGCCACCAAGCCCATCCGCGACGCCGAGCGGCTGATGCTCCGCCACGGCCACACCGGCCTGCCCGTCGTGGATGGCGAGGGCGCCCTGGTGGGCGTCGTCTCGCTGCGCGACGTGGAGAAGGCCCGCCGCCACGGCCTGGAGCACGCACCGGTCAAGTCGGTCATGAAGTCCCGGGTGATCACGGTGGAGCCCGACATGCCGGTGGACGAGGTCCAGGAGCTGATGATCGAGCGGGACATCGGCCGGGTACCGGTGGTGGACGGGGGGAACCTGGTGGGGATCATCACCCGCTCGGACATCCTCGGCCTGATCTACGGCGCGCCGGCGCCCCGCTGGCACAGGAGGCTGTATGCGGCCCCCGACGACCCGAAGGACCTGCGCGACCGGGCGGTGGAGATGGCCCGGGAGGCGGTGGAGGCGGCGCCGGCCGGCATCCGGGCGCTGCTGCGGGCCGTGGGTCGCGTGGCCGAGGAGGAGGGCGTCGCCGTCTACGCCGTGGGCGGCTTTGTGCGCGACCTGCTGCTGGGCCGGCCCAACCTCGACTTCGACATCGTGGTGGAGGGCGACGGCATCGCCTTCGCCCACACGCTGGCCCGCGAGCTGGGCGGTCGGGTCCAGGAGGTGCCGCGCTTCGGCACGGCGCACATCTACCTGGAGCCGGATGACCCGGCCCTGCCGTCCCGCATCGACGTGGCCACGGCCCGGCGGGAGTTCTACGAGCACGCCGCCGCCCTGCCCAGGGTGGAGCACGCCGACCTGCACGAGGACCTGTACCGGCGGGACTTCTCGATCAACGCCATGGCCATCCGGCTGGGCTCGTCCGGCCCCTCGGGGCTCATCGACTTCTTCGGCGGCCTGAAGGACCTGGCTGCAGGGCAGGTGCGCATCCTCCACACCCTCAGCTTCGTCGAGGACCCGACCCGGCTGATCCGGGCGGTGCGCTTCGCCCACCGGTACGGCTTCCGCCTGGAGCCCGAGACCGAGGCGTGCGCACGGGCGGCCGTCGCCGAGGGCTTCCTGGCCCGGGTGAGCCGCGAGCGGCTGCGCAACGAGCTGCTCCTGCTCCTGCAGGAGCAGGGCTGCGGCGGGGCGCTGCAGATGCTCGCCGAGCTGGGCGTGCTGGAGGCCCTCCTGCCCGGCGTGCCCCTGGACCCCGAGGTACAGGGGCTGGTGGACGCGGTCGACGGGTTGGTCGAGGCGGAGCCCGAGCTTTGTCGGCTGAGCCAGCTCTGGCTCGTGAAGCTGCTGGTCCTGCTGCACCGCCTGCCGCTCTCGGCCGGGGTGGCTGCCGTCAAGCGGCTCAGGCTGAAGCGGGCGGAGAACCAGGCGTGCCTTCAGGTCCTGGCCGGCTGGCGGATCGCACACGACCTCATGGTGGCGCCCCATGCCGACGCCGCTTCGATCGTGGCCGCGCTGGCGGAGTGGCCGGCGGAAGGGCTCCTGCTCCTCGTCCTGCTGGGCGGCGGGGAGCGCGTGGCGGCCTACTGGCGGGAGTGGCGGCACGTGCGGCTGGAGATCAACGGCGCCGACGTGCAGGCCCTGGGGGTGCCCGCAGGCCCCCGCGTGGGGCGGATCCTGCAGCGGGTGCTGTCGGCCCGGCTCTCCGGCGACGCGCCCGACCGCGAGACGCAGCTGGCCCTGGCGAGGCGGTTTGCAGCGCAGGAGGAGTGAACGGGGATGTCTGACCTGCAACAGATCGTGATGTCGGTTCCGGGGGTCGTGATCGGCTTCGCCTTCCACGAGTACGCCCACGCCCAGGTGGCCACCTGGTTCGGGGACGACACGCCGCGCCTGCAGGGGCGGCTGACGCTCAACCCCCTGGCCCACCTGGATCCCATCGGTACGCTGCTCCTGCTGCTGGCCGGTTTCGGCTGGGCCAAGCCCGTGATGGTGAACACCGCCCGGCTGCGCCCGCGCATCCTGGGCGACATCGCCGTGTCGCTGGCCGGCGTGGCGATGAACTTCATCCTGGCCGTGATCTTCCTGCTGCTCTACACCATGGCCAACAGGGGGATGCTGGGCTGGTCCCACCCGGTGCTCAGCGGGACCTTCTGGCTCGCGATGACGATGAACATCATCCTGGTGGGGTTCAACCTGCTGCCCATCCCGCCGCTGGACGGCTTCCGCGTCGCCCAGTACCTCCTGCCGGCGGGTTCGCACGAGCTCGTTCACAACCTGTACCGGTTCGGGCCGCTGCTGCTGATCATCCTGTTCGCCACCGACATCCTCGACCTGGCACCGGTCTACAACGCCATCTACCGTGCCGTGACCTTCGTGGCCTGGCCGATCGGGCGCCTGCTCTGACGTTGCCAGGCAGGTTGCGGAACATGTAAAATATATGGGTTGCATGATACCGCTGCGTATTGGGCGCGAGAGGGGGTAACGGATGTGGATCGGCTGACCGCCCGGCCGGAGCCGTACGTAGTCCACCTGGCCAACTTCGAGGGCCCGCTGGACCTGCTGCTCCACCTGATCCGGCGGGAAGAGATGAACATCTACGACATCCCCATTGCCCGCATCACCGAGCAGTACCTGGAGGCCATCCAGGACCTGGCCGACATCGACATCGACCGGGCCAGCGAGTTCCTGGTGATGGCGGCCACGCTGCTGGGCATCAAGTCGCGCATGCTGCTGCCCAAGCCGCCCCGGCCGGAGGTCGAGGACGCCCAGGCCGAGGAGGAGGCCGACCCCCGGGAGGAACTGGTGCGGCAGCTGGTGGCGTACAGCCAGTTCAAGGCCGTGGCCGAGCAGCTGCGTGACCGGGAGCAGGAGATGTTCCGGGTCTACACGCGCGGGCTGTTCGTCGAGGAGCCCGGCGGGCCGCCTCCCCTGGAGGGGCTCGACCTGCTCGACCTGGTGCGCGCGTTCCAGGAAGTGCTGAAGGAAGAGTGGAACTGGCGGGAGGTGCCCCGGGAGGAGATCCCGCTCAGGGAGAAGCTGCGTGAGATCCGCTTCCGCCTTGCCCGCTCGCCCGGGGGCATCCGCTTCCGCGACCTGTTTGCGCGCGGCGGCTCGCGGCTCGAGGTGGTGGTCACCTTCCTGGCCCTGCTGGAGCTGATGCGGCAGCGGAAGGTGACGGTGGTGCAGGAGCGCCTGTTCGGCGAGATCCTGATCCGCCGCGCGGAATCGCAGACGAATGAGGCCGAGGGAGGCCCCGGGGACGAATGATCTGGAACCACGGCAAGATGATTCTCGAGGCGCTGCTGCTGGCTTCGCCGGAGCCGCTGACGATCCGGCGCATCGCCGAGGTGATCGGCCTGGACGAGAAGGACGCCGCCATCCTCATGGCGGACCTGCAGAAAGACTACGAGGCGCCCGGGCGCGGGCTGGCCATCCGGGAGCTGGCCGGCGGCTACGTGCTGACCACCCGGCCCGAGGCGGCGGAGTACGTGGAGCGGCTGCTGCAGCCCCGCTCCAGGGGGCTCTCCCACGCCGCACTGGAGACGCTGGCGATCATCGCTTACCGTCAGCCCATCACGCGGGCGGAGATCGAGGCGGTGCGGGGCGTCAAGGTGGACCGGGCCCTGGAGACGCTGCTGGAGCGCCGCCTGGTGGCCGACGTCGGCCGCAAGGAGGCGCCGGGCCGGCCGATCCTCTACGGCACGACCCCGGAGTTCCTGAAGTACTTCGGGCTGAAGGAGCTGAGCGACCTGCCGCCGGTCTCCCTCGACACGTCCGAGCCCGGCCTGATCCTGCCCACCCGGACCGGCGGCGCGGCGGAGGACGGGCCGGAGGGTGAGGGGGGCGACGCGAGCCGGGGGGACGGTGCGTCAGACGGTGAGCCGGTCGCGGCGGGCGATACAGCTGAGGAAGCCACAGCGCACGAAGGGGCAGGTGCGCCGGAGAGCGGGGTATCGGCAGCGCACGAGGGGGAAGGCGCCTCGGAGGGGCTGGCCTCCCGGGCCGGTACAGAGGAGGGCTAGCGCTTGGGTTTTGTGGGGCATGCGTTCGTCGACTGGGACGACACGATCGCGGAGAACATCCGCTACTTCCGGGAGGTGGAGGACGCGGCCAGCGACCTCATCGCCCGCCACACAGGCTTCGACCGGGCGGAGGTCGCCCGGCGCGGCGCGGAGCTGGACGTCGAGGTTGCCCGGCGGATGGGCCTGGTGAAGGAGTCGCTGGCGACGAGCTGGCTGGCCTGCTGCCGGGAGTTCGCCGATCGGGCCGGGAAGTCCGTTGACCCGGAGCTCGAACGGGAACTGCGGCGGCTCTGCGCCATCCCTTACGAGACCAAGCAGGAGCTGCTGCCCGGGGCCGCCGACACGCTCCGCTGGCTCCACGACGCCGGGTTCGAGGTGACGATCTGGACCGCCGGCGAGGAGCCCATCCAGCGGCGGAAGATCCGCGAGTCGGGCCTCAGCCCCTGGATCCACCGGCAGGCGGTCGTCCTGGAGAAGACGCCCGAGCGGCTGCGGGAGTACATGGGCGGCCGGGACCCCCAGCGCTGCTTCGTGGTGGGCAACTCGCGGCACTCGGACATCCGTCCCGCGCTGGCGGTGGGCGTCACCGCCTATCACCTCGACGTGCACACCTGGGCCTACGACCACCTGGAGGTGGACGAGGCCGATCCAAACTACGTCCGCCTGGAGCGCATCGATGAGCTGCCGGCCCTGTTGGCCAGGCGGTTCCCTGTGGCGGTGTAGGCGGCGGGCCGGTAACCATTGCGGAGTGAGCGCCCTATGCCCGGTGCGGGCAGGCGCTCACTCTCGCGCGTGATCCGCCTTAGGGGCGTCCGGTCCTGACGCACCCCGCACGCACCCTTCTCCCGGGTGACGTGCCGTCGATGGTCCCGACCTACGTCACCGGATGGAGCACTCCCTGGTAGAGCCTGACCACACGGCCGAAGCTGCGGGCCAGCTGCATGTCGTGGGTGACAAAGAGCAGCGCCATGCGGAACTGCTCCGCCAGGTCGAGGATCAGCCGCAGCACCTCGCGGGCGGACGCCTCGTCCAGGTTTCCGGTGGGCTCGTCGGCCAGCAGGACGGTGGGGCGGTTCATCAGCGCACGGGCGATGCAGACCCGCTGCTGCTCGCCGCCGGAGAGCTGGGCCGGCAGGTGGGCCATCCGGTCCTTCAGCCCGACCAGCGTGAGCAGTTCCTCGGCCCGCCGGCGGGGCTGGTAGTCCACCTTCCACGGCGTACACGGCAGCATGACGTTCTCCAGGGCCGTGAGCGTCGGGATCAGATGGTGCTGCTGGAAGATCATCCCGACGTGCTGGAAGCGAAAGCGCGCCAGTTCCGCCGGCCGCGCGCTGGTCAGGTCGACGCCGGCGGTCCGCACCGTGCCGGATGTGGGCAGGTCGAGGCCGGCGATCAGGGACAGCAGGGTCGATTTGCCGCTGCCCGACGGGCCCACCAGGGCCAGCTTGCCGCCCGGTTCGAGTTCCAGGTCGACGCCGTTCAGGATGAGCAGGTCCTGGGCGCCGCCTCCCCGGTAGCGTTTGGTCACGCCTCTCAGCTCGATGGCCAACCCTTCCATGGGACTACCTCCTCACGATCCGCTGGTTCCACCAGGCCAGGAAGTCCTGCTCCAGCTCCGCCACGCGCTTGCCCGTCATCTGCTCCAGGGCCTGCAGGGCCCTTGCGCCCCGTGCGGGCTCAACATCCGGTCCGGTCCCCACGGGGTCGACCGGATGGCCGGCCAGCCGCTCCAGAAGCCTGCGTACCGCCTCGGGACCTGCCTGTTCCTCCAGGTACAGGACCAGCGCAAACCCGGTATCCCGCGCCAGATGCGCCTTGTCCTCAGGAAGCATGAACGTGGGCGGCACCGTGGCCAGCTCGGCGAGCGGCATGGGGGTGGCCGCTGACAGCGACTCGACGAGCGCCTCCCGCGACAGTTGCGCCGCCCGGGATGCGGCCAGCTCGCCCACCGGCAGGACGAGCCAGCGCGGGGCGTTGTTGTGGCTCATCCGCCTGGCTTCCTGCGCGGTGATGATCTGGTACAGGCTGAGGGGGCCAGGCGCCACCCGCCGCGCGGACAGGCGGATCGGTTCACCGTAGTCGGTCCAGGGGTCCAGCCCGAACTGACCGAGCCACGGCCCCTGCGAGGCACGGAACTTCTGCTCATCGGACATGATGTCGATGACCACGGGTCCGCCGCTCCACCATCCAGCCTCCTGCGCGAGGGCGACGGCCTCCACGGCGTTGGTCAGCATCTCCCGGGCCAGGGCGGCGGCTTCCTCCGGATACCAGACCACAACGTCCCCGGACTGCAGGACTTCCTTCTGCCACCCGTGCTCGACCCAGCGACCCTCGCGTGTCTGCACCCAGACCGTCTCGAGCGCTACCGAAGTCGTCTCCGTGTCCTCCAGCCGCAGCAGGATGTCGACGTGCGCGGTGTTGGTGCCGAGGAGCGCGACCCGGTCGACAGATCTTGTCACCCTGCGGTTGGGGTTTTCGCTGCGCCAGCGCAGGACGTCCTCGAACCAGTGGCGGTGTTCCATGAGATAGGCCTGGGAAGTGGGGTTCAACGTCGCGAGGTACCCGTCGAGGTCCATCTGCTCCAGCGCCTCGGATTGCCTGGCCACGGCGGCCTCGATGGCAGCCTGCGCCTCGATGGCCTCCTCGTGCTCGGCCCCGGCGGTGGCGACCTCCCGCTCCCGGATGACCCGGGGGGCGACCAGCGCGACCGTCACGCTGACCGCCGCCAGGAGAACGGCTGCGGCAGCCGAAAGCGCTCGGGCATCGAAGCGCGCCACCTGCCCGGTCCCTGCGCCCGCCAGGGCGTATCGGTCCCAGGACCGCAGTTCGACGCGGCTTCCCAGCAGGCCGGTGACCAGTCCCAGCCCTGCCGGCAGGAGGCCGGCCAGCAGCGAGACGCCCTGGAAGGCGGCGGCGGCAGAACCGTAGAGCACCTGGAGGCTTCCCGCCGCCAGCAGCAGGCCCAGCGCGCCGGACAGGACGCCGAGAAGGACGCCCTCGGCGACCATCGTGCCCGCGATCCACCGGTGCGGCCATCCCAGCGCGTGCAGCAGCGCCCGTTCATCCCGATGGTCGACGGCGTTCTGCCGGATCAGGTCGAAGGCCGCCGTCGCGGCGACGAGCAGGGCGACGGCCCCGGCGGCAAACTGGAGGGGCCCCACCTTGAGTGCGGCATACTGGCCGGTCAGGGTGGTGTAGAGGACCCCGTCCAGGTGTCCGGCGGTGAAGGCGAGCACGGTGATCAGTCCCGTGGGGAGGGCGATGGCGATTCCGGTCAGACAGGTCCGCAGCGGCCGCCCCAAAAGGCTTGAGATGGCCAGCGGCAGGATGCCGGTGCCCGGCAGCACCCGCCGTCCCGGGGCGGTGTCGCCCCACCGCAGGGCGGCGCCGGGCGGGGTAGCCGCAGCGGCCCAGCCGGCGGCGATGCAGGCGGGCAGGTAGAGCAGGAGGCTCACGGCGAACACGCCCCCGACCATCCGGGGGCCGGCGCCGCCCACCGCGGCCGAGAAGGCGGCCAGCACGCCGGCGACGACGGCGAAGAGCATCTGCTCGCCGGCAGCGATCCGCCCCAGGTACCGCCCCGGCCACCCGACGGCGAGGGCGACGCCCACCTCCCGCCGCCTGGCCGTCACCCCGGTGAGGGCCGTGGTCAGGGCATACAGCGCCCCGACGATGAGGACCACGGCGATGTACCCGCTGTAGCCGAACTCCACCTGCTGGACCACGGTCATCGCCGCGTCCTTGTGGATCCACGGCACCTCGATCCACCCGGCTGACTCGCCGGGGCCGGGGCCCGGCACCTGGACCAGGACCTTCATCGGCGAGGAGCCCATGGTGACCTCGGCCACCAGGCCGGTCCGGCGCTCGATTTCGGCGGCGATGTCGTGGACGCGCGCCACCACCTCGGGGGTGAAGTGGTCCGCACCCGCAACCTTAACCTGAATGGCGTTGACGGCGTTCTCCCCGGCCAGGCCCCGGGCGGCCTCCAGGGTGGTCAGCAGGGCCGGCGGCGAGGAGAGGAACCCGGTGGGTGAGAGGCTGCCGGCGATGCGGCGGGGCGGGTTGACGGGGCGCAGGTCCCCGTCCAGGACCAGGAGGGCCTCAGCCGGGCGGTAGGTCATCAGCGGCAGCTGGGAATCGGGGTCTTTGGCGACGTCGAGCCGGGACGAGTCGAAGTAGCCCCGGATGGTGTAGTAGAAGATCTGGTCGTCGGCACCCGGCGTCCACGGGCGGACGGGCGTCCCTGCCGTCACGCTGGTCTGCGGGCTCACCGGGCCGCTGTACGCCAGGAGGGACTGGAGGTCGACGGAGGCGGGACGCATCGCAAAGGCATCAGGCCACCGGTCGGGATGCGGGCTCCGGACGGGCGTGTACGTGAGGGTGCCGCTCTGGCCATACACCCGGTGGAGGGCCACCTCGCCCTCTTCAATGGCCGTGAGCAGCTCGTCGCCTGCCAGGGTCCGCTCCGCGACCTTTCGCTTCACCCTGCCCCCTGCATCCAGTTCCTCGACGGTCAGGGAATAGGTCATGCCACGGAGCCCGAAGGTGTTGACCAGCACCGGGATCACCGGAACGGGCCGCGACCCGACTTGCCTTGTGTCAACGCCGTCGGCGGACCGCAGGTAGCGGCCCTCCGTCAGGGCCTTGTTGAGCCCCACGAGCTTGTCCTCCGCCTCGGGATCGACGCCCACCAGCAGGGTGGGAATCTGGGCCGAGATGACGAGGGACACCCGCTGCCCCGCGTCCAACAGCAGGGCGCCGTCCGGCACCTGGTCCGGGAGCTGTCCCGTCCGCGGATCCGGGAGGGCGACCACGTACTCCTCCCGCATCGCCTCCGGCACCAGGGTGTCGGTGGATGTCACCTGGCTGGTGATGCGGTAGATGCCGCCGCCGGGATGGGGCAGGTCGGCGGAGGGGAACAGGTAGGAGGGCCCGGCCTGCACATGGCCGACGACGGCCACCGGGGCCGCCACCTCAACCCCGGGGACCCTTCGGACCTCCTCAAGCTGGGCCTGCGTGATCCCGGGCGGCAGGGTGGTCAGGATGTTGGGCTCCGTCAGGTCGCCCTGCGGCGTGCCGTCCAGGGGCATGTGCACCAGGATGTCGTAGGGCGACCGCCACGTCTGCTCGTAGGCCCGTACGACGGTGCCGCGGATCGAATCGGTCAGCAGGGACATGACGGACAGCCCGGCGCTGAGGACAGCCACGCCGATCAGCGCCAGACTGAGCCGGTCTCGCCGGCCGGACCAGAATCTCCACATATCGCATGATCCCTCCTCGGTTGCAGAAGGGGGGACGTTGGAGGATGCCCCGTCTTCGAGGTGGAGAAGGCGTTCGGGCAGGCCCCAAGGCAGTACGCACAAGGCCGCCGCAATATGTGACTTATTACGGAGTTCATACTTCGGCTCGAAACTTCCTTCCCAGTCAACCGCCTCCCCCGGCTGCATGCCCGCTGCACCCTTTGGCAAGACTCTCCTCGTCAGGATGGGGATGACTGGCGGGGGTGGGTGAAGATGGGCTGGCTGATCGGTGCGGGGGCGGTGCTGCTCGCTCTGGCCGCGCTGGCCCTCCTGCCCGTCCGGGTTCACCTCACGCTCGCCCAGGCCAACCTGCAGGCGTCGCTGCGGGTGGACGTGCGCGCGGCCTTTCTGCGGCTGGTCCGGGAGATCGGCCTCTCCGAGAAGGCCGCAGACGCCCTGGAGCAGGTCTGGCACCGGTGGCGGGAGAGGGGGGAGCCGCTGCCCGGGGGAGTCCGGGAGAGCATCGCCCCCATGGACGGCGCCAGACTGGCGGCGATGTTGGGTCCGGGCCTCCGCTACCTGGCCCGCGCGACCCGCTGCCCCCGGTTCCGGCTGCGCCTGGAGGTGGGCGGAGCCGACGCCTGCGACTCCGCCCTGCTGGCCGGCCTGGGCTGGAGCGGCGCCTACATCCTCCTGGCGCAGCTGGGCCGGTGGCTGCGGCTGGAGCCCGGGGGCGTTGCCGTGGCCGTGGTGCCCAACTTCCAGCGGCAGCTCCTGCGCACCGACCTCGACTGCATACTGTCCGTTCGGCTCGGGCAGGCTACGCTAGCAGTTGCCATGATGCTGCGCGGCGTGATGCGCAGCCGGGAGGCGCGGGCCTGGCTGCGGGATACCCGCCGGCGGAAAGGGGACAGGAGCGGTGAGCGAACACCCGATTCAGGGCCTGATGAAGACGGCGATGGAAAGCCTTAGAGATATGGTCGACGTGAATACGGTAATCGGCGACCCGGTGGAGACGCCGGACGGCACGGTGATCGTCCCCGTCTCCCGGGTGGCCTTCGGCTTTGCGGCCGGCGGTTCGGAGTTCGCGCCGGCGGGTGCCCGTGAGCCCGGGCAGGATCATCCCTTCGGTGGCGGCAGCGGTGCCGGGGTCTCGGTCCACCCGGTGGGCTTCCTGGTGGTGGCGCGGGACCAGATCCGGATGCTCCCGGTGGACGGCGGCCAGCCGGTCAACCGCCTCATCGACATGGCGCCCCAGCTGCTCGACAAGCTGAAGTCCGCCCTGAGCGGGAGAGCGGCGGAGCCGTGCGGCCGCGACGACGGCAGGGACGACCGCCCGGCCGCGACAGACCCCACCGGGACCCCCGACACACCCGTCAACTGAATCGGGCACCACCCGGGCCGGGCGTATGTTCGCCCGGCCCGGGGCATATCACCCGGGGGAATAGCCTGCCAGCAGGCGGCTTACGCTAGGCAAGGGGGTGGATGCGCTGCGCAGCATGTGGAAGGGCGCCATCAGCTTCGGGCTGGTGACGATCCCCGTGAAGCTATACGCCGCGACGGAGTCCCGGGACATCCGCTTCAACCTGCTCCACGAGCCGTGCCGGACGCCCATTCAGTACCGCAAGTTCTGCCCGAACTGCGAGCGCGAGGTGGAGAGTGCCGAGATCGTCAAGGGGTACGAGTTCGAGCGCGGCCGGTACGTGACCCTGACCGAAGAGGACTTCGAGTCGATCCCGCTGGCCGCCAAAAAGAGCATCGAGATCGTGGGGTTCGTCCGCCTGGCTGAGATCGACCCGGTCTACTACGACAGGACCTATTACCTGGAGCCCGCGGAGGGGGGCGCCAAGGCCTACGCGCTGCTCCGGCACGCGATGGAGCTGACCGGCCGGGTCGCCATCGCCCGGGTGGTGATCCGCTCCCGGGAGTCGCTGGCCGCGCTCCGGGTCTTCCAGGGCGGCGTGATCGCGCTGGAGACCATGCACTTCCCGGACGAGGTGCGCAGCGTGGCCGGGCTCACAGGCATCGTGACGCCCGAACTGCGGCCGCAGGAGATCGAGATGGCCACCGGGCTCATCGAGTCGCTGGCCACCGCGTTCCAACCGGAGCAGTTTGCGAACCAGTACCGCGACGCGCTGATGGAGCTCATCCAGGCCAAGGTGGCGGGAACGCCGCCCGAGGTGGCGGCTCCGGCGCCCGATCAGGGCCGGGTCGTCGATCTGATGGAGGCGCTGAGGGCCTCGATCCAGGCTGCGGAAGGGCGGCGCGGCGCCGTGCCGGGGGCGCCGTCCCCCGCGGGCGCACCCGCCCGGTCCGAGCCCGGGGCAGCGCCGCCGCCCGGCGGCCCCGCAGGGGAGACCATCCCGGGGGTCCCCGGCCGCGTGGCTCCGGCCTCCACGGTCCCTGTGCCCGGGGCCTCCGGTCCCGCACGCCAGGGCCCTGCGGAGCCCGCTCCCGGCTCGGCCCGCTGGCACGCCAGCATCGCACCGCCACCGGGCGTGCCCTCCGCGCCCGCCGGCCCGTCCGGACAGCCCGTGCCGGCAGCGCCGCAGGCGGACGAGGCGATCCCCGGGGGACCGTAGCGGTTGCGGCTTCCCTTTCCCCCGATGCTCCTGGAGCGCGCCGAGGCCCCCTTCGCCGACCTGGGGTGGATCTACCAGGTGAAATGGGACGGGGTGCGCAACCTGACGCTGGTGGAGGGAGGCCGGGTCCGTCACTGGAGCCGCCGCCTGCGGGAGCGGACGGCCCTCTTCCCCGAGTTCGACGGCCTGGCCCGGGCGCTGGCCGGCCGCAGGGCGGTGCTGGACGGCGAGATCATCGTGCTCAGGGACGGCAGGCCCAGCTTCCCGGCCGTCCTGGAGCGGGACCTCGCCGCACGGTCCACGGCCCCGGCCCGGGGACTGCCCGCCACGCTCATGCTCTTCGACCTGCTGGAACTGGACGGCCGGGAGCTGTACGGGCTGCCCCTGACCGAGCGGCTGCAACTGCTGGAGCGGGTCGTGGCGCCGTCGGAGGCGTGGCAGGTGGTCGCCTCCTTCCCGGGCGACCAGGGTCCCGCACTGTTCGAGGCCGCGGTCGCCCGGGGCCTCGAGGGGGTGGTGGCCAAGCGGAGGGGCAGCCTCTACGTCCCGGGCACCCGGAGCCGGGACTGGCTGAAGGTCAAGCGCCGGTCCGAGATGCTCGCCGTGGTGGTCGGCTACACGAACCCCGTCGGACGCCCCGGCGGCCTCCTGCTGGGGGCGTACCGGGAGGGCAGGCTCCGGTACATCGGCCGGGTCGGCTCCGGCCTCACCGCCGGCGACCTGGCGGCGATCAGGGCGCACCTGCCGCCCGGCCCGTGCCCCTTCGACCGGCTGCCCGCCCTGCGGGACCGCTTCAGCGGCGACGTCGGACCGGTCACCTGGGTGGAGCCCCGCCTGACGGTGAGGGTGGCGTTCACCGAGTGGACGGAGGAGCAGCGGCTGCGGGACCCCGTAGTGGTGGGCTTCAGCACGGAGCCGCCGGAGGCCGCCGTGATGCCGTAAGAGACGCAGCGAGGAGGAACGCAGCATGAGCGAACAGGAGTGGCTGCACCAGCCGGGCGAGGGCCTCGACCCGACCGCCCAGGCGCCGGCGTTCGGGCTGGGGCCGGTCCTGGATGCCGACCGGGCCACCATCGTGGCCGTGTTCGCGGACGCTGAGGCCGCCCGGGCCTGCTTCCGGAACCTCCAGGCCCGGGAGGTGCAGGTCGCCCTCGAGGCGGCGGACGCCGCCTGGGAGGAAACGCCGGTCGAGGCGCACCTCCGCGAGCGGGCCATGGGGCGGGGGGTGGTCCTGGGGGCGACGGTGGGCGCGACCGTCGGCTTCCTGGCCGGAACCTACCTGGTCCCGCCAGGGGCCGCCACCGCGACCGGTACGATGGTCACCACGCTCGCGGGGGCGGGGCTGGGCAGCTTCGTCGGCAGCATGGTGGACAGGGATGTGAGGCCTGCGGGCAGGATGGGGGCCACCGGCGCAGAGGGATCCGCCTCCGGGGCTGCCCGGAGCGGCACGGGGCCGGGAGCGGGTGCCTGGCGGCTCTCCGCCACGGTCGACCGCGCCGAGGTGGACGAGGTGATGGACCTGATCGCGCCGTGGAAGCCCGGGGAGCTGCGGGTCGAGTAGTGGCCGGCGGCAGCAGGCAGCGGGTGTCGGTGGCCGGCCGGGAGCTGGTGGTCACCAACCTGGACAAGCCGTTCTGGCCCGAGGACGGGCTGACCAAGGGCGACCTGATCGCCTACTACGTGTCGGTGGCGCAGTACCTCCTGCCGTACCTGCGGGGGCGTCCCGTGGTGCTGACCCGCTACCCGCACGGCTACGGGGACAAGTGGTTCTACCAGAAGGACGCGCCGGAGGGACTGCCGGACTGGATCCCCACCTGGCCCGACCAGGCCGAGGACGGTCGGGTCATCCGGTACATGCGCATCGAGGAGCCCGCGGCGCTGGCGTACGTGGCCAACCTGGGGGCCATCGAGCTGCACCCGTGGCTCTCCTCCTGCAACGCGCCCGACCAGCCCGACTGGGCGGTCATCGACCTGGATCCGGCGGAGGGCGCCACCTTCCAGGACGTGCTGGTGGTCGCCCGGCTGGTGGGGCAGATCCTCGGGGAACTGGGCCTCACGGGCTACCCCAAGCTCTCCGGGGCGACGGGGATCCATATCTTCTGCCGGGCGGAGCCCGGGACCACCTACGCCGAGACGGCGACCTTCTGCGAACTGATCGGCCGCCTTCTGCTGCGGGCCTACCCGGAGAAGGTGACGCTGGAGCGCGCGGTGGCGAAAAGGGCCGGCAAGGTGTACGTCGACTACCTGCAGAACCGGCGGGGGCAGACGATCACCAGCGTCTACGGCGTGCGGCCCCTGCCCGGGGCGCCGGTGTCGGCGCCCGTCACCTGGGCGGAGGTGGCGGGCGAGCCGCCCCGGTTCACCATCCGGACCCTCCCGGACCGGCTGGCGGCGGTGGGCGACCTGTTCGCACCCATGGTGAACGCCCCGCAGGACCTGCGGGGCGCGATCGAACGGCTGAAGCGGATTGTGTGAGCGTGGCTTTGGGGCACACCCCGGGGTTCGTCACTCCGGGGTGTGCTCGTGCGCGTCGGGCCGGACCTGTTGCGCCGCGCACTGTCCGGACGCCTTCCGGCACCGCGCGGCGTACTCCTTCATCCCGTGCATGAAGAAATCCACCAGGGCGCGGGCGAGGGCGGGCTGGAGCCGCTGCGCGCCGCGGATGGCGAACTCGGCGGCGTACTCCACCCGGGTGCCACTCCCGAAGGGGCGGAACCAGAGCGCGACGTCGGCGTCGATGGCCCCGCCGTCGGTCTCGGCCGCAATCCGCAGGCGGTATCCGTCCGGCGTGCGGTCGGTGACCGCGATCGTGCCGCGGTAGGCGAGCGCGAACCCGCCGAGGCGGACCTGCATCTCCGCCTCCCACTTGTCCGGCCCGAGGGGGCGCAGGGCGCGGAGGCCGACGGTCGCGTTCATGAGGGCGTCGGGATCGGTGAACAGCCGGTACACCATGTCGGGCGGCGCGTCGAAGCCGAACGATCCGCTGATGCGCAACGGCGAGTCCCTCCTTCACAGAGCCCTGGTGTCGACAGGCGTGCACGTGGCCGCCGAAAGCCGCCCCGCGGAACCCCGGTATGCGGCAAGACCCGCATCCTGGAGTCCACCGGTTGCGGTCGCCCACGCTGCAGGCAGCATCGATGTGCGGCGTCCGAAAATCCCGGGAGCACAGGCATGTGGTCGACAGCCGCGCCCGGGAGTCCGGCTGAGCGGCAGAGCAGCGTGCCCAGCAGTCCGCGGATCGCCAGTCTCCCAGCAATCCACGGATGCCGCCGAAAAGTTTCCTCCCGTATAATCGAACACAAGTATAAATGGTGTTCGATTATCTGGAGGTGTACGCGTGCGCGCTTGGCCGAAGGCGGCGGTTGCGCTGTTCCTGTCCGTGGCGCTCATGCTGGCCGGCGCCGCGGTGGGTGCCGCGCCGGGGATCCCGGCCGGCGCCCTGCCTGCGCCTGCGCCGCTGCAGGCCCGGGACGCGTGGGTCCTCCCCGACCTGGCCGGGGACGGCTGGGTGGCGGTGAAGGAGGCGGGACCCCTCGTCGTCGGCTACTACGCCGAGGACTGGGAAGGCGACGGGCGCGCCCTGGAGGCGCTGCGCACGGCGGCCGGGCACGTCGACCGGGTCGTCAACTTCGCGCTGCAGCTGAACGCAGACGGCTCCATCACCACGCGGGCCTACCCCGCGCTGCAGGCAGAGGCCCGCGGGCTGGGACTGCCCGTCTACGGGCTGGTCCACAACATGAAGGACGGCAACTTCAGCGCGGAGGTCGCCCGCAGCGTGCTGGCCGATCCGGCGAAGCGCAGCAGGGCGGTCTCGGACATGGTGGCGGTCGCACAGGCCCACGGCCTGGACGGTATCGACATCGACATCGAAAACGTTCCGGGCGACCTGCGGCCGTACTACACCGCGCTGGTGACCGAGGCGGCGGCCGCCCTGAGGCCCCGCGGGATCGGCATCACGGTCTCCGTCCCGGCCAAGGTGTGGGACGACAGGATGTCCAACTGGGGCGGCGCGTTCGACTACGCGGCGCTGGGGGCTGTGGCTGACCAGGTCGCGGTCATGGCCTACGACGAGCACACCTACGGGCTGCCGGAGGGTCCCGTCGCGTCCCTGCCCTGGGTGGAGCGCGTGGTCGCCTACGCCACGCAGCAGATCCCGAAGGAGAAGATCCTGCTGGGCATCCCAGCCTACGGCTACGCCTGGGTCTCCGGCACCAACCGGGTGGTGAGGGGCCTGTCCACCGCGGGCGCGTACCAGCTGGCGGCCCGGCACGGCGCCGGGGTCCTCTGGGACGACGTGGCGCAGGTGCCCTACTTCACCTACACCGAGGGCGGCGTGGCGCACACCGTCTACTTCGAGAACGGGCAGTCCACGGCAGCCAAGCTGGGCGTGGTGACGAGGTACGGACTCGGCGGTATCGCCATCTGGCGGCTGGGCCTGAACGAGCAGGCGATCTGGGAGGCCGTCTCGGCCGCCTTCGAGTAGCGATGCGACACGGGGGCCTGCGGACAACGATGGGACACGGGCGCCTCCGGACAACTGTGCGACACGGACGCCCTGGAACCGCGGCAGGACGCGGGCAGAAAGGAAACAGCTGCGGCGACAGGCGCCGCAGCTGTTTGTCTAACAACCCCGGCGCAGCGGAGGCTGGCGTCAGCCGGGCTAGAGCTTCAGCGCTGCGACGGAGGCCTGCAGCTCCGCCGCCATCCCCTTCAGCCCGTCCGCGGCGGAGGCGACCTCCCCGACCGCGGCCGTAAGCTGCCCAACGAAGCTGGAGACATCCTGGGCGGCCCGTTCGTTGGCGCGGGCCGTCTCGTCCACCTGCTCCATCGCGCTCGACACCTGGGCGGTGGAGGCGTCCATCTCCTCGGTTGCGGCCGTGTACTCCTCGGCGAGCGCCGCCACGGTCTGGAACGACTCGACCAGCCGGTCGATGTCGGACTGCATGGCCCGCACGCTCCTGGCGATCTCCACGACGTCCTCGGCCGCGGACCGCACGCCGGCGAGGATCTCGTCGAGGGCGTCCCCCGCGGCGGTGGCCTTGGCGCTGCCTTCCTCCACCTGCTGGATGCCCGTCTCCATCGCCGCCACGGCGTCGGCGGTTCCCGACTGGATGCTGGCGATCCGCTCGGCGATCTCGCGCGTGGCGCTTGCGGAGCGCTCGGCGAGGCGGCGGATCTCCTCCGCCACGACGGCGAAGCCGCGTCCCTGTTCGCCGGCCCGGGCCGCCTCGATCGCAGCGTTGAGCGCCAGGAGGTTCGTCTGGTCCGCGATGGCGCTGATGACCTCGGTGATCTCGCCGATCTGCGCCGAGAGCGCCTCGAGGTTGCGCATGCGGGCGGCCGAGTCCGCCACCGCCGCCTGAATCCGGTGCATGGCGGCCAGCGACTCGTGCACGACCTGGGCGCCCTCCCGGGCCACCTGTTCGGTCCGCGCCGTCTGGGCCGAGACCTCGTCGGTCCTGGCGGCGACCGCGGCGGCTGCCCGGGCCGAGTTGGTCAGCAGCTCGGTGGCGCGCGCCATCTCCCCGGCGGTCGTCTGCGCACCCTGGGCGATCTGGTGGCTGGTCTGCTGGAACCCCTCCATGATCTGGCGCACGTCGCCCGCGGCCGCGGTGAGCGCCGCGGCGCCTGCGGAGATCTGCGCCGCCATGCCGGCCGCATCCTGCGCCCCGCTGGCCGACTGCGCCGACGTGGCGGCGAGCCGCTGCGCCGACTCCATGAGCGAGCCCGCCACATGCTGGATGCTGCCGATCAGCTCGCGGAACCGCTCCACCATCCGCTGCATCGCCCGGGCCATGTCGCCCAGCTCGTCGTTGCCGGCGCGGATCTGGCCCTGGCTGAGGTCGCCCCGGGCGATCCGCTCGGCCACAGCGGCCACGTCACGCACCGTGCGGGCGACTGCTCCGGAGACGCGGAGCGAGGCGAAGATGCCCAGCAGCGCAGCCGCTGCGCTGACGCCGACGACGATGTACACCGACTGGTCCGCCCGCTCATGGGCCAGCCGGGTCTGATTGCCCACCATGAGGTCGGTATGGGCCTTCAGGGCGTTCACTGCGGACTCGACGTCCGCGCGCAGGGGGCGGAGCTGCTCCGACAGGATCCAGCTGGCCTCGGCCTGGCCGTAGTGCGCCCGCTTCAGCAGGTTGCGGGAGACCGCCTCATAGGCCTGCACCCGCCCGCGCAGTTCCTCTACCAGGTCGGCGGTTTCACCGGTGGCGAGGCCGGAGAGCTCGCTGAGCGCCGCGGCCACCTCCGCCGAGGCCGTCTCGAACTCGTCGGCGTACGCTGACTCGCCGGTCAGGAGGTAGCTGGCGAGGGCGCGCCCCTCGTCCTGCACGCCCGCCTCGATGTCGCGGGCCCTCATCGCGGCGGCGTCGACCCGGTGGACCACGTCGCCGTAGAGGGCTGTGGTCTCGTTCAGACTGGTGACGCCGGCCCAGGCCACCACGCCCAGCAGTACGACAACCGAGCCGAATCCTGCCATGAGTTTCTGACGTACGGTGAATCGCATAGGCTGCCTCCAGTGATGAGGAATACTGCAAACACTTATCTTATTCGCTCTGAACACTCGCTACCCTGCGTCGAGCTGCCACGAAATGCAGATGTGTTAATTGTACAAGAAAAGACGTTCTTCCCCCAATAAGGCATTGGGCCCATTCCACTACCCCAGGTGGTACCGCTCACTCCCCGTCGACCTGACCGTCGCTCTGGCCCGGCAGCAGGGGCTCGGGGGAGAGCATCTCGCTCAGCGTGACCACCTGATAGCCCCGGCTCCGCAGGAGGTCGATCGCCTGCTCCAGCACCTGCACGGTGTTCTCCTTGGGGTGCATCAGGATCAGGTCGCCAGACTTGGCCTTCTGGAACGTGGCGAGGATGCGCTCCGGCGTGGCGTACTGCACGTTCCAGTCCACCGTATCCAGGCTGTAGAGCACCGTCTGCAGGTTGAGCTCGGCGGCGGTCTGCAGGATCCGCTGGTCGACCTCGCTCTTGTGCGGTGCGTAGTACTTCACCTTCTGCCCGGTGAGCTCCTCGATGATGGCCACGGAGGTCTGAATGTCCTCCTTCAGCCGCCCGGCCGCAGCCAGGGCCTTCGGACCGTGGGTCAGGTCGTGGCCGTGGGTGGCCACCTCATGCCCCTCGGCGACGATGAGCCGGGTCAGGTTGGGGTGGTCCGCGGCCCACCGGCCCGAGAGGAAGAAGGTCGCGCGGGCGTTCTTCCGCTTCAGGATCGGCAGCATGCGGCGGAGCTCGTCGGTGCCCCAGTCCACGTTGATCAGCAGCACCACGGCCTGCTTCTCGCTGTTGCCCTGGCGGATCGCGCTGAGCGGCAGGTCGGCGAGGCGGGTCGCGGCCGGCTGCACCCGCACGGCCGGCTCCACCGCCGTGTTGGGCGGGGCGGCGGCCAGGCGCAGCCAGGTGCGGTCCACGTCCAGCTCGTAGCCGTTCAGTTCGGGCACCGCATACGGCGTGCCGTCCGCATCCGTGAAGCGGCTGGCGCTCACAGGCAGCACCCGGTAGGCAGAGGCCAGCTCCTCCAGCCGGGCCCGGGCCTCCCGCTCCGTCAGCCCCGAGAAGTCGAAGCCCAGCAGGGTGACGCCAGGCTCCACGCGCACCGCACGGTCCGCTGCGCCCCAGGGAATGGCCACGGCGGCCAGGAGGACGGCCGCCACCGCCGCCGCCCACCAGCGGTTGATGCGCACCACGTGGAAACGGGCGCGGGTCGTCCCAAGCATCGCCATCACCCCTTGTCTCATTCGCGACCACCGTATGTCCCGCGTGTACGCCCTATGCGGCTGATGTTACAATGGGGGGCAGACGGGCAGCACGGGTGGAGGGAATCGGGGAGGACCCGCCGAAAGGCAATGATGCCCAGACCAGCTTCGCGGGAGGGATCGGGACGTGAAGATGATCGTCGCCGTGGTGCGCGATGAGTACGCCGCAGCCGTGACCGACGCGCTTACCCGCAAGGGGTTCGGCGCCACGAAGCTCGCCTCCACCGGCGGTTTCATGAAGCGCGGCAACACGACGTTCCTCGTCGGTGTCGGCTCCGCGCAGCTGGACGATGCGCTGGCGACCATCCGCGGCGCCTGCCCTGCGGTGCAGCCGGCCCAGGGCGAGGCGAAGGCGCCCCGCGCGGCGGAGGAGCACGGGGCCACCGTCTTCGTCCTCGACGTCGAGCGCATGCTCAAGGCGTAGGCGGCCGCGCGTGCGCGGGGCGCCCTCCTCGGGGGGGCGCCCCGCTGTCGCGTGCCCTTGTCCGCGGACAAGGGCTGAATTTGTCCCACACGGCATATCCATCTCCCGCGAGGGGGTGGCGGGAGCGTGTTGAACCTCGTCTGGCTGGGCCTCATCCTGAGCGGCGTCGCGGTGGCCGCCGCCACGGGCCGGGCGGCGGAGGTGACCGACGCGGCGTTTGCCGGAGGCAAGCTGGCCATCGAGACCGTCATGGGCCTGGCCGGGCTGATGGCGCTCTGGATGGGCATCATGAAGATCGCCGAGCGCAGCGGCCTGATGGAGGGGCTGGCGGCGCTGCTGCGCCCCGTCGTCAGCTGGCTGTTCCCCAGCGTGCCGAAGGGCCACCCGGCTGTCGGGGCGATGCTCATGAACATCTCGGCCAACATGCTGGGGTTGGGGTCGGCGGCGACACCCTTCGGGCTGAAGGCCATGCAGGAGCTCCAGGAGCTGAACGCCGACAAGGAGACGGCGTCTGAGGCGATGTGCACCTTCCTGGCGCTCAACACCGCCTCGGTGACCCTCGTTCCCGGGACGATCATCGCCCTCAGGGCCACCTACGGCTCGGTGAACCCGGCCGAGATCGTCGTGGCCACGCTGGTCGCCTCGCTGGTGTCGGGGGTCTTCTCCGTCTCGCTGGACGCGCTGGTCCGAAGCTTTCTCCGCGCACGGGGGAGGTAGGGCCGATGTCGGTGCTGAATGCGCTCTCGCTCTGGGCGGTGCCGGGGATGCTCGCCCTCATCCCGCTGTGGGGCGCCATCCGGCGGGTGCCCGTCTATGACGCCTTCATCGAGGGTGCGGAGGAGGGGCTGCAGATCGCCGTGAAGATCATCCCCTTCCTGATCGGGATGCTGATGGCGCTCTCGATCTTCCGGGCCTCGGGTGCGATGGAACTGCTGGCCGAGGCGCTGAGCGGCGTCACGGGGCGGATGGGCTTCCCCCCCGAGGTGCTGCCGCTGATGATCGTCCGGCCGCTCTCCGGCGCCGGGTCGCTGGCGGTGACGGCCGACCTGCTGAAGACGCACGGGCCCGACTCGTTCATCGGGCGGCTGGCTTCCATCATGCAGGGCTCCACCGACACGACGTTCTATGTACTGACGGTCTACTTCGGCTCGGTGGGCGTCCGCCGGGTGCGCTACAGCGCCGCAGTGGGTCTGGCTGCGGACCTGGTCGGCTTTCTGGCGGCGCTCTACGTGTGCAACTGGTTTTTTGGCTAGCCTTGTGGTAATAGTAGAGACGATCCATCTAGCGGAGGAGGCAGTTACCATCCATGAGCGTTGAAGCCAAGCTGCAAGAACTCGGCATCACTGTTCCCGAAGCCCCCAAGCCCGTCGCCGCCTACGTACCCTTCGTCCGCAGCGGTGACCTCGTCTTCACGAGCGGCCAGATCGCGGTGGAGGCCGGTCAGCTGAAGTACAAGGGCAAGGTGGGCAAGGACCTGACCCCCGAGGAGGGGTACCAGGCGGCCCGCCTGTGCGCGATCAACACGCTGGCGGTGCTGAAGGCGGCCGTGGGCTCGCTGGATCGGATCGCCCAGATCGTCAAGGTGGTCGTGTTCGTCAACAGCGCCGAAGGGTTCACGGGGCAGCCCGCCGTCGCCAACGGCGCCTCCGAGCTCTACCAGCAGGTGTTCGGCGAGAAGGGCCTGCACGCGCGGTCGGCCGTGGGCGCCTCCGAGCTGCCCATGGGCACCGCGGTCGAGGTCGAGGTCATCGCCCGCATCGCCGAGTAAGCGTGCGGAGAGGCTAAGGGCAGGCTGCCGGGGCGCAGCCTGTTCTTTGCTCAGTCGGCCACGAGCGCCGTGACGTCGACCAGGTACCGGCCGGGGGAGAGGACCTGGAGGTCGATGCCGTCGTCGGCGAAGGTGAACTCCATGACCCGCCCGCCCTCCTGCAGGAGGCGGGCCCGCGTGAGCTGCCGCAGGTCCTCGGCCCTGAGGAAGCGGTTGGTCCGGATCCCCCAGAGGACCGGGCTCCCCTCGGGCCGTGCGACGGGTGCGAGCAGGGCTTGGCGCGCGCCGTTCGGCCCCAGGTCGGCCGCCTCGAGGTCGACCTGGCAGATGTGCGTGCGGCCGGTGGCGGCCAGGCGGCCCCCCGGACCGATCGTCAGCCGCAGGTGGTACTCGTCCCTCCCCAGGGAGCGGCGGGCGCTGCCGCCGGCGGTGGCGATCCAGGTCTCAAAGAACGTGCCGAGCCGCAGTTGCACCGGCCGGTGCGCGATCAGTTCCAGGCCCAGTTTCACCGGGTGCTTCACCCCCAAGCAGCGGGGCGGGGGCCGCCCGCCTGGCGCAGTACCCCATCCTATGAACCGCAGGACATGATGGTGAGGTGTAACAGATGGCAGACAAGCCCCGAAAGCCCGGGCGGCCACAGGGTGAAGGGCCCGGAGGTGCGCGCCGGGGACGGCCGGCCGCCGGGAGGGGGCAGGGTGCGCCCCGGTTCTCCACTGGCGGCGGCGGCTTTGCCTCGGTGGACGAGCAGCTGCGCATGAGCCTCGAGCGGGGCGCGCTGCGCAGGCGCCGCGCGCGCCGTCACGCAGGCGCCGGAGTTGGCGTGCCCAAGGCCGCGAAGCCGGAGAAGCGGGCCCGGCAGCCGCAGCGCCTGTCGCCGGCCGAGATGGAGGTGGCCGAGCGCCTGCAGAAGGTGATGGCCCGCGCGGGCGTGGCCTCCCGCCGGCACAGCGAGGAGCTGATCCAGGCCGGGCGGGTGACCGTCAACGGCCGGGTGGTGACCGAGCTGGGCACCAAGGTGGTCGCGGGCCGCGACATCATCGAGGTGGACGGCCGACCGCTGGGTCAGCCGGAGGAAAAGGTCTACGTGATGCTCAACAAGCCCAAGGGCTACGTGACGACGCTGTTCGACCCGCAGGGCAGACCGAAGGTGACCGACCTGCTGGAGGGTCAGGTGGCGGAGCGGGTCTATCCCGTCGGGCGCCTCGACTACGACACGGAGGGGCTCCTGCTGCTGACCAACGACGGCGACCTGGCCAACGGCCTGATGCACCCGGCGCGCAAGGTGAAGAAGACGTACATCGCCAAGGTGCGGGGCGTCCCGGGACCCGCCAAGCTGAAGAAGCTGCAGGAGGGCATCGAACTGGAGGACGGGCCGACGGCCCCGGCTGAGGTGAAGGTCCTGGAGGTGCGGGCCCCGAACAGCGCCACGATCTCCCTGCGCATTCACGAGGGGCGCAACCGGCAGGTACGCCGCATGTTCGCGGCCATCGGCCACGAGGTGATCCACCTGAAGCGCACGACGCTGGGGCCGCTCAACTTGGGCGACCTGCCGGTGGGCCAGTGGCGCCCGCTGACCAGCGAGGAGGTGGCCGCGCTCTACAAGGCCGCGGGCCTGCGGCTTGGCGGCAAGCCGCGGGCGCAGCGCGCGGCCCGCAGGCGGTCCTGACCGGGACCGCCTGTTTCAACATTGCTTGTCAACTGATGGAGGAATTGCGCACCGCGCCCCGAAGTGTCCTATGGTGAGACTCTTCACCGCGGCTCCGGCCGGCTCGTCCCCGCGCCGCGCCCCACAGGGGCGGCGCGCCGAGACGGGTCTCTACTGCTTAAGGTTTTGCGGCTTTCACTATGCTTCCGTTCACGGTATATTAGGTTCAATGTTCCCCGCTAAATCTAGCTACAGCGCCTTCGGGCGTTGCTAGTGAGACGGGACCGCCCCGTCTCCAATACGCCAGGGCTCAAGGGGCCAAAGGAGTGAAGTTCCGGCATGGCCAAGGTCAGTCTCCGCCACGTGTACAAGAGCTTCGGTGACGTCAGGGTTGTGAAGGATTTCAATCTCGAGATCGAGGACCGCGAGTTCATCGTCTTCGTCGGGCCGTCCGGCTGCGGCAAGTCCACGACCCTCCGCATGATCGCCGGGCTCGAGGAGATCACCGAGGGCGAGATCTACATCGGTGACCGCCTGGTGAACCACGTGGCCCCCAAGGATCGCGACATCGCAATGGTCTTCCAGAACTACGCGCTTTACCCGCACATGAACGTGTACGAGAACATGGCCTTCGGCCTGAAGCTGCGGAAGTTCTCCAAGGCCGAGATCGACAAGCGGGTCAAGGAGGCGGCGAACATCCTCGGCCTGTCCAACCTCCTCGGTCGCAAGCCGAAGGAGCTCTCCGGCGGTCAGCGCCAGCGCGTGGCCCTCGGCCGCGCGATCGTGCGCAACCCCGCCGTCTTCCTGATGGACGAGCCGCTCTCCAACCTCGACGCCAAGCTGCGCGCCTCGATGCGCACCGAGCTCTCCAAGCTGCAGGAGCGGCTGCAGACCACGACGATCTACGTCACCCACGACCAGGTCGAGGCGATGACGATGGGCGACCGCATCGTCGTCATGAAGGACGGCGTCATCCAGCAGGTCGCGCCGCCCCAGGAGCTCTACGACCATCCCGCGAACCTGTTCGTGGCCGGCTTCATCGGCTCCCCGACCATGAACTTCCTGCGCGGCCGCCTCTCCGCCGACGCCAAGGTCTTCGACGGCGGCACGTTCACGCTCCCCCTGCCCGAGAAGCTGGCGGCGGCCGCCCGCAACTACGGCGGCAAGGAGATGGTGCTCGGCATCCGGCCCGAGAACATCCACGCCAACCCCGAGTTCGTCGCGGCCCACAACGGCACGCGCATCCCGGCCCGCATCGAGGTCGTCGAGCCGCTGGGCTCCGAGATCTACCTCTACCTCAGCTCGGGCGAGAACCAGATCACCGCCCGGGTCGAGCCGCACCTGCGCTTCCACTCCGGCGAGAATATCAACCTCGCGGTCGACTCCGACAAGGTCCACCTCTTCGACGCGGAGACCGAGATGGCGGTTCGCTAAGTACGTTCGCGCGATCCGAGGGGGCGAACGCCCCCTCGGTTTCGCGCCACTTCCCCGAGCTTTCGGGTCAGATGAGGAGGTTCCGGCTTGGCGTACACCCTGCAGACTTTCCTCCACCAGAAGGTCTTTGGCAATCACCTGGGGCAGTGCCGGCCGCTGGAGTACCGGCGGGCCGACTGGCTCCAGATGACCCGCGGCCGCGAGCGCACGGTGCGGCTGATCGTGCGGGCGATGCTGGGCGTGCCCAGCGCCCACATGGGGGAGCAGGGGCACGCCATGTGGTGCTTCCAGCTGCCCAAGGGCTCGCTCATCACCGTCTACCTGCACAGGGGCACGGTGGCCGAGATCAGCGCGCGCGAGGCCGACCCGGACGAACTGCAGGAGGCCATCGATTTCCTGCTGGAAGAGGTGGCCACTCGCCTCAGGCAGGTCTGAGCCCGTTCAGGCGTCGCCGCCCCGGGCGCGGATGATCTGCAGCGCCTCGTCCAGCCGTTCCGCCGACACCACGGCGGTCAGCAGGAAGGGCGCCTCCCGCTGCGCCTCCCCGGCCATGCCCGATACCTCCGGCATGGCGGCCAGCAGCGGGCGCCGGTCCTCCGACAGGCTGCCCTCGCCGTCGAAGAGGACCGCGGCGGCGTTGCTGCCCGCACCGCCCAGCGCCGGGCGGCGGCTGTCGATGTCCGTCGGATCGGGCTGCTCGCTGACGCGGTCGATCTGCACCGTGTTGAATCCTGCGGACTGCAGTTCCTGCTTCGCCGCCTGCGCCGCCCGCTCATCGACGAAGCCGGCGAGGATGGAACGCTCGCCTGGATTCAGCTTCATGTGTTCAGGCCTCCCTCATTCCGGACTCTGGGCTAGGGTAGCCCTCCGGCAGGGGCCTCATGCGAAGAACTGCCATGGGGGGATCACCGTGCACTGGTGGGAGGAGACCGCGGCGCGAATCCACCGCACCGCCACCGCCGCCAACGGGGCGCAGAACCTGTGGCAGCGGCTCTGCCAGGCCGGGCTCGACCCGGACCTCTCGTACCTGCCTGCCTACGACCTGGCCGCGCTTCAGGCGCTCTGCGCCGACCTGGTGAAGCTGGTGGACGGGCTCCTGGAGGCTGCGGACGGCGACCGCGCCGCCTGGCGCCGCCACGCCCTGGTGCTCCTGCGCTGGTCCCGGCGCGCGGAGGGGTGGGCGCAGGCCACGGCGCCCGCCATGAACCGCCTGCTGGACAGCCTCGACCTCGAGCCCTCGGAGCTGGCCGAGCGTGAGGAGGCGGCGGAGGCGCTGCAGGCGGGGCACGATCCGCTGCCCGCGGAGCAGGCCAAGCTCGATGGCCGGTACCGCCACTGGCACCTGCTGTACGAGCGGCTGGACCTCAAGCTGTCATCGATGGGCATCGAGGAGCAGACGGGCCGGGCGCTCGCGCGCACCCTGGCCCGCCTGTACGAGGAGTGCCTCGTCACGTTCCGCCTGCTGGCTGGCCTCGGACGGGAGGCATCGCCCCGGTACGGCGCCACGGTCCGCCTGCTTCTTCAGATCAACACCAGCTGGCATTTCGACCTGGGGCCTTACGTCTTGGGGCCCGGACAGGCCCGCCCGGACGGCGTGAGCGCCATCGGGCTGCCATCTTGGCTGCTCTTGGCCTTGCGGGAGGCGGACTAGCTCACCCCTGAATGCGTAATTCTCTTAACCTTGACAGAAAGTGAGGACGGCCTTATCATAGAAGGGAGGTCCAACCTCCTTGTGCCAGCCATTGGTTGTGAAATTGGATGGGTGTTACCACCCCAGGCCAGAAAGGTCGTCACGGGCTTCCACCCGTGTTTTGCTCATAAGAAATGTCTCCTAAGGCATGCTCTGCTCCTTAGGGTTTGTCATTACAAGCAAAAACCGACCTGGTCGACAACCCGCGCGCCGACCAAGTCCGTCGGCGTGTGCAAGTATATGGCGAGCACGGAGTACGGACCTGCAGATGGTCCGTTTTTCAATGTCCAGGTGACTGCGACCCTTTGACACCGAAGGCGATAGGAGGTGAACGTGATTACCGAAGTTATCATCGCGATCGTCGCGCTGCTCATCGGTGGTGCCGCCGGCGTGTACGGCGGGTACCAGTGGTACCAGCGCGAGGCCCGGTTGAAGCTGAACTCCGCCGAGGCCAGGGCCCGCCACATCCTGGACGAGGCCCTGCGCGAGGCGGAAGCTAAGAAGAAGGAAGCGATCCTCGAAGCCAAGGAAGAGGTGCACCGGCTCCGCACCGACGCCGAGCGGGAGATCAAGGAGCGGCGTGCCGAGATCCAGCGCCTGGAGCGGCGGGTCCTGCAGAAGGAAGAGGCCCTCGACCGCAAGGTGGAGCAGCTGGAGCGGAAGGAAGAGACCCTGAACCGCAAGGAGCGGGAGCTCGACCGGAAGAACCAGCTGGCCCAGGAGCTCGTCGAGAAGCAGATGGCCGAGCTGGAGCGCGTCTCCCAGCTCACGATGGAGGAGGCCCGCCGCCTGTTCCTGCAGCAGGTGGAGCAGGAGGCCCGGGCCGACGCCGCCCGCCTGATGCGGGAGATCGACCAGGAGGCGCGGGAGAACGCCGAGAAGCGGGCCCGCGAGCTTGTGGGCATCGCCGTCCAGCGCGTGGCCGCCGACCACTCCTCCGAGCTGACCGTCTCGGTGGTCAACCTGCCGAACGACGAGATGAAGGGGCGGATCATCGGCCGCGAGGGGCGGAACATCCGCACGCTCGAGACCCTGACCGGCGTCGATCTGATCATCGACGACACGCCCGAGGCCGTTGTGCTCTCCGGCTTCGACCCGGTGCGGCGCGAGGTGGCGCGCATCGCCCTGCAGAAGCTGATCCAGGACGGGCGCATCCACCCGGCCCGCATCGAGGAGATGGTGGAGAAGGCGCAGAAGGAGGTCGAGGCGCGCATCCGCGAGGAGGGCGACGCCGCCTGCTTCGAGCTGGGCATCCACAACCTGCACCCCGAGCTGGTGAAGCTGCTGGGACGGCTCAAGTTCCGCACCTCGTACGGCCAGAACGTGCTCAAGCACTCCGTCGAGGTGGCCCACCTGGCGGGCGTCATGGCGGCCGAGCTGGGCGTCAACGTCGAGGTGGCCAAGCGGGCCGGCCTGCTGCACGACATCGGCAAGGCGGTCGACCACGAGCTCGAGGGTTCGCACGTGGCCATCGGCGTCAGCCTGCTGCGCCGCTACAAGGAGCATCCTGACGTCATCCACGCGATGGAGTGCCACCACGGCGACGTGGAGCCCCGCTCCGTCGAGGCGCACCTGGTCACCGCGGCAGACGCGATCTCCGCGGCCCGTCCCGGCGCCCGGCGTGAGACGCTCGAGACCTACATCAAGCGGCTGGAGAAGCTCGAGGCCCTGGCCGACAGCTTCGACGGCGTGGAGAAGTCCTACGCCATCCAGGCCGGCCGCGAGATCCGGGTCATGGTGAAGCCGGAGAAGATCGACGACTACGCGGCCATGAAGCTCACCAAGGAGATCGCCAGGAAGATCGAGGACGAGCTGGAGTACCCCGGGCAGATCAGGGTTGTCGTCGTGCGGGAGACCCGCGCGGTGGAGTACGCCCGCTGAACGGGCCGGCGAACTTTTCGTCTCTTCGTAACGTCTCATAAGCAGAGCGACTGGGGCGCCGACGCTGGCCTGAGCGGTCGGGCGCCCCTTCCGCTGGCGGTGCTGTCCAAGATTCGCGATGCTGGCCGCACGAAGGAGGCATGACGGGTTGAACATGCGCAGGGGCGGTGAGCCTACGGCTCGCACTATCCAACTGCTTGTCAGCTATGCCATTCGCTACCCCGAGATCGCCACCGTGCGGTACGACCCGGTGCAGCAGGCCCTGCGGCTCTCCTTCCTCGTGAAAGGGTACATGGAGGACGACGAGTTCGCCGCGGCCGCGGCCCGCATCCGGGAGACGCTGGAGGTCTACCACCTGATGAACCAGCGGCAGGCCGAGGTGGTGGAGGTCACCCGCTCCGCGTTCGGCGAGCTGAGCGCGGTTGCCATCGAGCGGGACGTGCAGAGCCTCACGCCCGAAGAGTTGTTCACCATCGTGGAGACGGTGCGCAGCCTGTTCCCCAGCCGGGTGGTGGCCGAGCCCCTGGAGTACTTCGGCGAGGAGGAACTGATGGCGCAGGACGACCTCATCGAGGAGGTCATGGCCTCGGTCAGCGGCCGGCGCCAGCAGCCGAACCTCATCGCGATCCGCGAGAACGGCAGGCTGATGATATTCCAGAAGTGACCGCAGGTCAGCGACGGGAGGCCGTGAGCCCCGCAGACGGGGCTCACGGCCTCCGGCGCGCCCGGGCAACTTTTCGCGCTCCGTTTGCGAACTTTTGTGCCCTTCTGTACGTATTGATAGGTGAGCGCACGAAAGGGTTCGAGTTCTGCCCAGGTCCAGGACGTCGGGTTATAATAGTGCATACCGCAATTTACATCAGACCGGCTGACCGGGCGGAATGAGGACTGGAGGCGCTGCGCCTTGCGAATTCTGTTCTTTGGCGACGTGTACGGGCGAACCGGACGGGAGGTGTTGGCGCGGCGCTTGGGCCCGCTTGTGAAGGAGACGGGTGCCCACGCGGTGATCGTCAACGGCGAGAACGCCGCCGGCGGCAAGGGCATCACCGCCCAGATGTGCAGGGAGATCTTCGCCCTGGGTGTTGATGTGATCACGCTGGGCAACCACGCCTGGGATAAGCGGGAGATCGCCACATATATTGATGAGGAGCCAAGGGTCATCCGCCCGCTCAACTACCCCCCCGGGACCCCGGGCGGCGGCTCGTGCGTCGTCCGGAAGGACGGTCGTCCAGGCCTGGCGGTGGTACAGGTTCAGGGGCGGGTGTTCTCTCCGCAGCTGCTTGAGGATCCTTTTCGGGCCGTCGAGGAGGAGGTGGAGCGGCTCAGGCAGAGCACGTCGATCATCATTGTCGACTGTCATGCCGACGCCACGTCCGAGAAGCAGGCATTGGGGTGGTTCCTGGACGGCCAGGTGAGCGCGGTCGTCGGTACGCACACGCACGTTCAGACCGCGGACGAGGTGATCCTGCCCGGTGGCACGGCCTACATCACGGATGTGGGCATGTGCGGGCCGTGGGTGTCGGTGATCGGCGCCGAGCGCGAGCTGGCGGTGGAGCGTTTCATGACGCAGCTGCCCGTTCGGCTCGAGGCGGCGACGGGGCCGGCGATCCTCTCGGCGGTGCTGATCGAGGTGGATGACGAGACCGGTCGGGCCACGGGCATCCAGCGCATACTTGAGCGAGAAGTGGCGACAGAACCACTTGCTAGTCTCTTTGGAAGATGGTAGGATATTAGCAACTCATCAACCACCAAATACCAGTGGAGGGGACATTGGTTATGGAAGTGCTGAAGGTATCGGCGAAGTCGAGCCCGAACGCAGTGGCGGGGGCTCTCGCGGGGTGCCTGCGGGAGCGTGGGGCCGCCGAGATCCAGGCAATTGGGGCAGGAGCGCTCAACCAGGCGGTCAAGGCGGTGGCGATTGCTCGGGGGTTCGTCGCTCCCAGCGGCGTCGATCTGATCTGCATCCCGGCGTTCACCGATCTGAAGATCGACGGCGAGGAGCGTACGGCCATCAAGCTGATTGTGGAGCCCCGGTAAAGCCGGTCGGTGGGAACCGGTAGGATCCGCAGGTTCCGGAGGTCCATAGCGGAGGGTGGAGCGGAACGGATTGCGAACATAAACCGCCCGGCCCGACTGGGTCGGGCGGATTCCTGTGCCCGGGGGGTGCGTCCCGCCGGTTTTGTGTCTGCAGGGAAGGGATTGGCAGGGCCGGGTGGAAACACTCCTACTGGTACCCCACACAGGAGGGAACGCAATGGAACACCTGGACCAGGCGGTGGCGCTGCACAGGCGCTACCCGGTCGTGGACGGGCACGCGGACTCGGTGCTGACGGTGCTGGACGGCCAGCGCACGCTGACCGAAAGGTCGGAGATGGGGCACATCGACTGGCCACGCGCCCGGGAGGGCGGGCTGGCCTGCACCGTGCAGGCGGCTTTCCCGGCCCCGGTATACTACCCCGTGGCAGCCCGGCGGGTGGGCGAGGCCATCGACGGACTGCTGAACCAGATCGCCGCGGCGGAGGGCGTGCGGCTCGCCCTGCGGGCCGATGACATCACCGCCGCCCACGCGTCCGGGGAGCTGGCCGTACTGCTCAACATTGAGGGCGCCGAGGGCCTGCAGGGGTCGCTCGCACTCCTGCGCAACTACTACCGGCTCGGCGTGCGCATGATGGGCCTGGTCTGGAACCATCGGAACGAGGTGGCCGACGGCGTGGGCGAGTCCGAGGCGGGCGGGGGCCTCACCCGGTTCGGGCGCGACGTGGTGCGGGAGATGAACCGGCTGGGCATGCTCATCGACCTGGCGCACATCACGCCGAAGGGCTTCTTCGAGGTCCTCGAGCTCTCGGAGGATCCCGTCCTCTTCACCCACGGCAACTGCCGCGCCCTGCACGATCATCCGCGGAACCTCACCGACGAGCAGATCAGGGCCCTGGCGGCGCACGGCGGCGTGTTCGGCATCTCCTTCGTCGCCAGTTTCATGGGGAAGGAGACCGCCACCCTCTCGACTGTGGCGGACCACATCGACCACGTCTGCCAGCTGCTGGGCAGCGCCGACCACGTGGGTCTGGGCTCCGACTTCGACGGCGCCGACATGCCGCCCGGGCTGGAGGATGTGACCCGCCTGCCGCACCTGACGGCGGAGCTGCTCCGCCGGGGGTACCGCGAGGCCGATCTGGCCAAGTTGTTGGGCGGCAACTACCTGCGGGTCTTCCGGCAGGTACTCAGGTAGCGTTCCCGCGATCCCGCACGAGATCTCGCAACGAGGAGGCAGCGCATCGTGATGGTTGAGGTTACGAATCAGGCTCCGACCCAGGTTGCGGTGGACGTGCTCATCCTGCCCCTGACCGAGGGCACCCCGGCTCCGGCCGACGTCAACGAGGCGCTGGGCGGGCTCTGCGCCCAGGTCGTGGGCGCGGACTTCAAGGGGGAGGCCGGGGAGACCACCCTGCTCTACACGGCGGGGCGGCTGCCGGCCCGGAAGGTGCTGCTGCTCGGCCTGGGCAAGGCCGCCAAGGTGAGCAACCGGTCGCTGCGCAGGGCGGCCGGAATCGGGGCGCGCGCCGCGCGGTCCAGCGGCGCCCGCTCGATCGCCTTCGCACTCCCCAGCGCCGTGGAGATGAACCCCGCCGAGGCGGCCCGCTTCGTCACCGAGGGCGCCCTGCACGGGCTCTTCCGGCTGCCCGACTGGAAGTCGGAGAAGAAGCCGCAGCCCGAGGTTGAGGTCGTCCAGATCCTCGGCGGCGACGAGATCGCCCCCGGGGTGGAGCACGGCCGCGCCGTGGCCGAGGGCGTCAACCTCGCCCGCAGCCTCGCCTGGACCCCGGGCAACCACCTCACCGCCGCGAAGCTGGCGGAGCGGGCGGCCGAGATGTGCCGCGCCAATGGCATCGACGTGGAGATCTTCGACAAGGCGGGCTGCGAAAAGCTGGGCCTGGGCCTGCTGCTGGCGGTGAACCAGGGCTCGAAGGAGGAGCCGCGCCTCATCGTGATGCGCTACCGGGGCAACGGCGGCCAGGGTCCCTGGCTCGGCCTCGTCGGCAAGGGGCTCACCTTCGACTCCGGCGGCATCTCCATCAAGCCCACCGAGGGCATGTGGAACATGAAGATGGACATGGGCGGCGCCGCGGCCGTCATCGGCGCGATGCAGGCTGTCGCCCGGCTGAAGGTGAAGGCCGACGTGATCGCCGTCATCCCCTCCACCGACAACATGCCGGACGGCGGCTCGTACAAGCCCGGCGACGTGATCGCGGGCCTCTCGGGCAAGACGGTGGAGATCCACTCCACCGACGCCGAGGGCCGGCTGATCCTGGCCGACGGGCTGGCCTACGCCGTGAGCCAGGGCTGCCAGAAGATCGTCACCGCCTCGACGCTCACCGGCGCCGCCAACATCGCCCTCGGGCCGTACCGCTTCGGCCTGGTGGCGAACGACGACGCCTGGGAGGAGGAGGTCTACCAGGCGGCTGAGGCGGCAGGGGAGCGGGGCTGGAAGCTGCCCCACGACGAGGAGTACTACGAGCTGCTCAAGTCGCCCGTCGCCGACATGACCAACAGCACCAGGAACCGGGCAGCCGGCACCGTGGCGGGCGGGCTCTTCCTGATGCGCCACGTGGGCGGCACCCCGTGCGTACACATGGACATCGCAGCGGTGGCCTGGAAAAACAGCGGCGACAAGTACGAGGACGAGGGCGCCACGGGCGCCGGCACCCGTACGTTCGTCGAGGCCGCGCGCCGCTTCGCGGAGGGCGGACGGTAGATGGTGCGGATCCCGATGCCGCCGCCCGCGGGCCGGGCGGACCTGCACAACCACACGACGGCCTCCGACGGGACCCTGAGCCCGGCGGAGCAGGTGCGCTGGGCGGCCAGCCAGGGGCTGGCCGCCGTGGGCATCACCGACCACGACACCATCGCGGGCTGGGCCGAGGCCCGGGCGGCCGCCCGGGAGGCCGGCATCGAGGTGGTGCCGGGCTGCGAGCTCTCCACGGAGGTCGGGAGCACCGAGGTGCACATCCTCGCCTACTACTTCGACCCCGGGGAGCCGCAGATGGCGGAGCTGCTGGCCCGCATGCGGGGCGGGCGGAGGCGCCGCGTGGAGCAGGCGGTGGCAAAGCTGCACGAGCTTGGCTACCGTGAGGTCTCGCTGGAGCGGATCCTCGCCCGGGGCGGCGAGTCGGTGGGAAGGCCGCACATCGCCGCGGAGCTGGTGGAGATCGGCGTCGTGCGCACCCTGGCGGAGGCCTTCGAGCGGTTTCTCGCCCACGGCCGCCCGGCTTACGTGCCGCGGCCAAAGCTGAAGCCGGACGAGGCCATCGCGGCTGTGCGGCGAGCCGGCGGGGTTCCCGTGCTGGCGCACCCGGGGCTGATCGGCGACGACCGCTGGGTGCGGGAGGCCATCGCCGCGGGCATCATGGGCATCGAGGCCTACCACACCGACCACAACGACCTGCAGCGGCAGTTCTACGCCCGCTGGGGTTGCGACGCGGGCCTGGTGGTGACCGGCGGCAGCGACAGCCACGGACCGCGGGGTACGCGCACCGTGCTGCCGGGGAGCGTCAACGTCGGCCTCGAGGTGGTGGCCAGGCTCAAGGAGCTCTCGGCCTGGTACCAGCGCACGGGCGGCACGCTGGCATAATCTCACTCCCGAGGCGGTAAACTACCCTGGAGCAAACCGCGCCAGGGGAGGGCGAACGTGAGTTACGACGAGACGCAGGCCTTGCGCGACCGCATTCGCCTCTTGGAGGAGCGGGTGCGGGGGCTCCGGACCAGCCGCCGGATCCTGATGAACCTTCTGGCCGCACAGGAGCGGGAGCGGCGCGCACTCATCGCGCGGCTGGAGGCGGAGAACGGCCGGCTGCAGCGGCAGACGGCGCGCTTCGCCCGGGCGGTGCTCGAGCGGAACATCCGGATCGTGCGCCTCGAGGAGTCGCTGCGGCAGCAGAACGGCACCTCGCTGGGCTAGGAGCCGGCCGCAGCGCCGGTCCCATGGGCGGCAGAGCGCCCCCGGGAGAGATCTCCCAGGGGCGCTCGCACATTATGTGGACTGCCGTTTCGGTTTCAGCACGCCAAAGCGGATTATGCGGTCGGGTCGAGGGGGCTCTGGCTGGGATTCCCAATCGAACACCGGGTCGCCGGCCAGGGCCGGACGTTCCTCCCGCCAGCCCGACGGGACCGTCTGCCTGAGGCTCAGGACGGAGCCGCCGTTCCGGAATGACTTACGCTTCTCGGTCACGAGCTCCACCTCCCGTTCGGTCCTTCTGGCCCCATTGTACCAAGCACTGCGCACCAAGTGAAGGTGTGAGCGAGAGCCAGCTTCCGCGGCTAGTCTGCACTTCCGCTGAACGATCCATTCCGCTATCACGTCAATTGGTGTAGGAACTGGCAGTTTAGCTGAACAGGGAGGCCGTGTCGTGGATCAGATGGCAGGTGCGGGGCTGGCCGCCCGGATTCGGGCCAACGTCGAGCGGGTGATGGTGGGCAAGGGCGAGGTGATCGAGCTGCTGCTGGTGGCCCTGGCCGCGGGCGGCCACGTGCTGATCGAGGACGTGCCCGGCACCGGCAAGACGATGCTGGCCAAGTCGCTGGCCCGCTCGCTGGACGCCTCGTTCCGCCGCATCCAGTTCACCCCCGACCTGCTCCCCTCGGACGTGACGGGGCTCTCTTACTACAACCAGCAGCGCGGCGAGTTCGAGTTCCGGCCCGGCCCGGTCTTCGCCCAGGTGCTGCTCGCCGACGAGATCAACCGGGCGACGCCCCGGACGCAGTCGGCCCTCCTGGAGTGCATGGAGGAGCGGCAGGTGACCGTCGAGGGGGTGACGCGGCCGCTGGCCCGCCCGTTCATCGTGCTGGCCACGCAGAATCCGGTGGAGCAGGAGGGCACCTTCCCCCTGCCCGAGGCCCAGCTCGACCGGTTCCTGCTGAAGCTGCCCGCCGGGTACCCGACGGCGGAGGAGGAGCTGGCGATGCTGGAGCGCTTCCGCAGCGCCGACCCGTACCGGGAGCTGGAACCCGTCGCGTCCGTCGACGAGGTCGTGGCGCTGCAGCAAGCGGTGCCGGAGGTGCACGTCTCGCGGCCGGTGCAGCAGTACATCGTCGACCTGGTCCGGGCGACCCGCACCGCCGCCGGGGTGGAACTGGGCGTGAGCCCCCGCGGCGCCCTGGCCCTCATGCGGGCCTGCCAGGCCCTGGCCGCCCTGCGGGGGCGCGACTACGTGCTCCCCGACGACGTGCAGCACCTGGCGCGCCCGGTGCTGACCCACCGGGTCATCTGCTCGGCGCAGACCCGCCTCAGGGGGCAGGACGCAGCCGGCGTGATCGACGCCGTGCTGTCGGCCACGGCGGTGCCGGCCGAGGCCGTGCCCAGGGGGGTGGACTAGGTGCGCCCGGGCGGCCGGTCCGGCCTGGTATGGCTGGGGGTGGCCGGCCTTTTGCTGCTGGCGCTCTGGCTGCGCAGCGGCCTGCTGCTCCTCGTTGCGGCGCTGGTCGCGCTGGTGGCTGCCCTGGTGGCCCTCTGGGACCGCTACGGCCTCAGCCGGCTGACGTACGACCGCCGGTTCGAGCAGGGGCGCTGCTTTGCCGGCGAGACGGTGACCCTGACGGTCTCGCTGACCAACCGCAAGCTCCTGCCGCTCACCCAGGTGGTGGTGGACGAGTCGGTGCCGGTGGCGCTGCGGCTGGCGTCGCAGAAGATGCGTTTTCAGAGCCGGGCGCGGGAGCGGCTCCGGCTCCGCTTCAGCATGGGCTGGTACCAGCGGGTGGAGCGCCGCTTCACCCTGCAGGCGACCCGACGGGGCGTCTACCGGTTGGGGCCGGCGGCCGTCACCACGGGGGACCCATTCGGCTGGGCCGAGCGGTCGATGGAGGTTCCGCCGTCTGACGCCCTGCTGGTCTACCCGCGCGTGCTCCCGCTGGAGGAGGTGGGCCTGCCGGCGCGCCGTCCCTTCGGCGATCTCGCCTCCCGGGACCGGCTCTTCGCCGATCCGCTCCGCGTTGCCGGGGTGCGGGAGTACCGGCCCGGCGACCCGCTGAACCAGGTGCACTGGAAGGCCACCGCGGCGGCGGGCCGGCTGCAGGTAAAGCTGCTGGACCCGTCGGCCAGCCTCGGGATCGCCATCTTTCTGAACACCTGGTCGTTCGACCGCTTCTGGGAAGGCGACGACACGGATGCCCTGGAGGCGGGGGCGACGCTGGCCGCCTCGATCCTGCACTGGGCCCACGAGGAGGGGCTGCCTGCGGGCCTCTACGCCAATGGCCTCGTCTACGAGTGGGGCTTCAGCCTGCGCCTGCCGCCCGCCAGGGGCGAGGGCGTGCTGGCCCAGGGGCTTGAGGGGCTGGCGCGGCTGCAGACCGGCTCGCCGCAGCCGCTCTGGGAGCTGATGGCGCTGGAGGTGCCCGCACTGCCCTACGGCACATCGCTGGTGGTGATCACCCGCCAGGTGGGTGCCGAGCTGGCGGGTGCCGTGCTGCGGGCGCAGCGATCCGGCCGGCCCGTGACGCTGGTGGTGACCGCCGCGGCGGATGTGGCGCTCCCGGAGCTGCCCGGCGTCACCGTCTACCGGGTCGGCGGAGAGGAGGGTCTGCATGGCGCGGTTCTGGCGCGGTAGGACGACCTGGCTCCGCTGGCTCCTGGCCGGTCTGGCCGAGGTGGCGGTGGCCACCCCCTGGCTCCTGATCCTCTACGCGGCGGGCACCGACCCGGCCTGGTTCGAGGCCGTTCCGGGCGCCTGGCTGCCACTGGCGGTCTTCCTCGCGGCCGGCATCTGGGAGTCGGGCAGCCGCGACGGGGCGCCCTGGATGCGGGTGGTGGCGCTCGCCGCGGGCACGGCCCTGGCATACCTCACCGCCCACGCCCTCCTGCCCGCGCGGCTGCAGGCCGGGCCGCTGTCGGCCAACCCGGCCCTCGCCTTCATCCCCGTGGCGGCCTGGCTCTGGTACCGCGGCGCCCGCCACGCCCTGGAGGGGCTCGAGTACGGACGGCTGTTCGAGCGGGCCTGGCTGCCCGTCGCCCTGCAGGTGACGGGCATCGTCCTGCTGCTGCTGCTCGGCAGGGGCCAGGAGGAGCCCGTCCAGCTGCTGCTGATGTGGTGCGTGGTGCTGCTCTTTGCGGCCGGGCTGGCGCTGCTGGTGGTGACGCGCGAGCGGGCGCTGCTGGGCGATGACGAGGCGGGAGAGCAGTCTGGCGGCACCGTCTCGCCGGCAGTGACGGGATTCGTGGTCGCGCTGGTGGTCCTGACGCTGGCGGCCTCGGCGGTGCTCACCGTCGACCGGGTCGCCGCGGCCCTGTCCGCCGCCGGCGGGGTGGTCGCGCCGGTCTACCGCCTCGTGGTCGAGGCGGCGATGCTGATCGTGGTTCGCTGGGCGATGCTGATCGCCCCGCTGTTCGAGTACCTCCGGCGGCGCGCCGCCATGCAGGAGCCCTCCCAGCAGGGCGGGGGCGAGGATATCGAGCTGGGGCGGCCGGACCCGCCCGCAGAGGTGCTGACCGACCTCGACTACGGTCCCGTCATCCGGGCCTTGCTGGTGCTGCTGACCGTGGCCCTGCTGGCCGCCTGGCTCTTCCGCCTGACCGCCGTGCGGCGGCGGGACGTGGATGTGGAGGAGGAGCGGACCAGCCTGGGCTTCTGGGCTTCCCTCTGGCAGGACCTGCGGTCGCTGGTGCGCAGGCGGCGAAAGGGCCCCGGAGGCGACGGCCTGCCCTGGGAGGAGCCCGTGCCGCCGGGGAGCCCCAGGGCGCTCTTCCGCGCGCTCCAGCGCTGGGGCGCCCGGCACGGCCGGCCCCGGCGGCCGGCGGAGACGCCCACCGCTTACGCCGGCGCCCTGGCCGCGCTGGAGCCTTCTGCGCAGCGGGCCAGCGCTGCCGTGACCGCCGTCTACAACCAGGCGCGCTACGGCCCCCGGCCTCCGGATCCCGATGCGGTGGCGGAGGCGGACCGGCTGCTGCGGGAATACTGCGGTGAGGACTTCACGGGGTGACCGGGCGAATCTATAATGAATGGGAAGAGATCTGCTGCCTTCCCATTCCCATTGGGCATTTGGTTACCACCGTCCGCGGCACAGGAGGGAGTACGATGCTGCTGCAGCACCTGATCACGTTCTGCCGCGTGGTGGAGGAGGGCTCCTTCACCCGGGCGGCCCAGGTCCAGAACCTGACACAGCCCTCGGTGACCAAGCAGGTGGGCGCCCTGGAGGATCACCTGCAGGTGCAGCTCTTCACCCGCCAGGGGAAGCAGGTGCACCTGACGCCGGCCGGCGAGCTGGTCTACGACTACGCCCGCCAGGTGATTCACCTGGTCGCCCAGTGCGAGGCGGCCGTGCAGGAGCTGCGGTCGCCGGGCAGCGGCAGCGTGACCGTGGGCTGCGTGCACACCATCGGCCTCTTCACCCTGCCCGATCTGCTGGCGGCCTTCGTCCGGGAGCACCCCCGGGTGAAGATCAACGTCAGGACCGGCAACAACCGGGAGACGGTGGCGATGCTGCTCCACGGCGAGGTCGACCTCGGCCTGATCACCACGCCCCAGGTGCACGAGCGCATCGACGTGATCCCGCTCTTCGAGGACCCGCTGGTGGCGGTGGCGAGCCCGTCCTTCGCGGCCGACCTGCCCCCAGTCCTGGGCAACGCCGACCTCGCCCGCCTGCCCTTCATCGGCTACGTGCGGGGCGCCCGGTTCCGCAACACCATCGACCAGATCCTCGAGGAGATGGGCATCCAGCCCAAGTTCGTCATGGAGTTCGACAACCACGAGGCGATCAAGACGATGGTGGGGCTGGGCTTCGGCGTGGCGCTGGAGCCGGTCTCCGCCGTGCAGCGGGAGCTGGACGGCGGGCAGCTGGTGCGGCTCAACGTGCCCGGCCTGCCGCGCTCGAGCCGGACCACCTCGCTGATCCTCAGGCGCGGCGAACGGCGCAGCGCCGCCGTCAACGCCTTCCTGGCGCTGCTGGAGCGGCGCTACGCGGTGGCGATCAACCCGGCCCCCTGACCTACATCGGCAGCGGCGGGTGCTCCTCCGGGCCGGAGGGCGCGGCGAACTCGGCGGGCTCCCCCACGGGGGCGCCTGCGGTGGCCACGTTGTGCCGGAGGAAGTGCACCAGGTCCCGGAACTGCCAGGACCGGTTGTGCATGTCGTCGTCGAACTGGTAGAGCCGCTGGTCGCCGCCGTCGTGGGTGACCTCCAGCTCGAAATGGACGTGCGCGTCCCGGGAGAGCGGGCCGTTCAGGACCTCCTTGCCCCAGTCCACCTTGTCGTATAGCGCCTTGAGCTGCGCACGGTCGGCGTCGGAGAGCCGCCCGTGCGCACCTTCAATGACCCGGCTCTCGTAGCGCCACCTGCCGTCGCCTGACACCGCGATCGCGAAGAGGAAATCCCCCGTGTACGCCGATTTCGCCCTGAGGGTGATCTGCATCGCCTGCTCCGACCTCCTGCTCCACATGCTCCGGGTAGATTTCGCGGCGGCATGCGCACCTATGCGGCGCTTCGGCCGGGAAGACTAGGCTACCGGGAGGTGTGCGTATGCCGGGCAACAAGATCGGCAAACTAAAAGCGGGGCAGGGGTTGCGGCGAATTCTCGCCCAGCGGCGCGGCAGCTGGCGCGACGCTGACGCCATGGCCAACTATGAGGTTGGGAGCGAGCTGGACCCCAGGGCGGGGAGCCCTGGCAACCCGAGCCGCAAGGGCCGCTGGGGCGACCCGCACCGGTAATGGAAATCGGGGGTTGCATTCCGCTCGAAAAAAGCGTACCCTGTCATTGGTTAGCGGCTTGGTGAGCGGTGCGCTGGTTTGCCGGGTTACGGGCGAATTCCTCGCGTCTCCCTCCCGAACGCGAATCCAAATATCCTGAGATGATGGGAGAGAGAATGCGAATGACCAAGACCCTGTACTTCGGCAACCTTCCCTGGGCCGTCACGCCTGAGGACCTCCAGAACGCGGTTTCGCAGCACGCTGAGGTGCTCGGCGCCCGTATCGCCACCGATCGGGAGACCGGTCGCAGCCGCGGCTTCGGCTTCGTCGAGGTCCCGGCCGACCAGGCCCAGGCCGTCATCGACGCCCTGAACGGTGCGGAGTGGGCCGGCCGTGCGCTGACCGTCAACGAGGCCCAGCCTCGTCCGGAGCGCGGCCCCCGCCGCTAAGCAGCGGAAGACTTCTGGCGCCCGGTGCAGATGCACCGGGCGCTTTGCGTCTGCCTGACCCGGTCGGGTGCGTTGCCAGGCATCTGGAGTTGCTCCATAATCTAGACAAGGCACAAATTAGGCCGGGCATGGTTGCCTGCGGCCGGGGAGGTAAGCGCGTGCAGGTGTTCCCGGTGTACAGCGCCATTACCAGCGCGGCCCTGTTCATCGAGCCGCTGGTCGGACTGGCGCTGGTCTGGTTCGGGCTCGCCCTCTACCGACGCCGGAGGGATCCGGGCCTCATGCTCGTCATCGCCTGGGGTGGGCTCTGGGTGCTCTCAGGATTGCTGAACGTCCTCACCCAGCTGGTGGTGCGGTCGCTCTCGCTCCCCTTGGTTCAGCTGGCGTTCACCGTGTCGGTCTTATCGGTGATCGGGGGCCGGCTCCTGGTCTGGGCCGTCGCCGCGTACGTCCTGTGGTGGTACTGGAATGCGATTTCGGGGAGAGGCCGCACCGGGTAGGCGAAGGCTGGAGCCCTGTCAGCGTGACTGGCGAGTACGGAACGCCGGGGCCGCTGGAGGCGTTGCCCGCCGCCTGGCGTTGCGGCATAATCAAGACGATACGGAAAAGGGCGCGGCGATCGGCGCGCTCCGGGAGGTGCGCAGGTGCACATGTCGCAGGTGACCGGCGCGATGGCGCTCATCGACCCGCTGATCGGACTGGCGCTGGTGGTGCTGGGGTTTCCCCTGATGCGGCTGAACAGGGACCCCGGGCTGAAGCTCGTCGTCGCCTGGGGGGCGTTCTGGGTCCTCACCGGCGTCTGGACCGGGCTGGTCCACCTGCTCATCCGATCGCCCGGCGAGGCGCTCCACTGGGCGAACCTGGTGTCGTTCTTTGTCATCGTCGCCGGCCGCCTGCTCACCTGGGCTACTGCCGGATACGCCCTGTGGCGCTTCTGGCGGGCGACCTGGGCGCGCGGCGGCTCCGGGTAGGCCGTTGCCCGGCTGCGGTACACCGATCTGCGAAGGGAGAGCACGCATGGTTCAACTGCAGGTTCAGCAGTACAAGTACGGCGGCATCAAGCACTACAGCTACCCCGTCCGGCTGATCGAGCAGCGGCCCGACTGCGTGATCGTCCACGGCCCCTACGGGCGGCCCCTGACCCACCCCGGGCGGTCCCTGGTGGACTGGCCCGTGCCCAACGAGTCGATCGAGTTTCACTTCACGGCCAGGCCTTACAGCGTGAGCGCGGGCTGGAACGGCGACGGCTCCTTCCGGCACTACTACTGCAACGTGTCGCTGCCGGCCACGCTGAAGGACGGCGTGCTCTCCAGCGTCGACCTGGACCTCGACCTGATCGTAGCGCCCGACCTCACCTACCGGGTGGACGACGAAGACGAGTTCGAGGAGCACCGGCAGGCCCTGGGCTACCCCGAGGAGGTGGTGGCGCTGGCCCGGGAGGGGCTGGCGGAGCTGATGCGCCTGGTGGAGGAACGGCGCTTCCCGTTCGATGGATCCGCCTTCAGGCTGCGCGACCAGCTCGCACGATAGGGCCTTCTCCTGGTGTGCAAGGGCCCCTGTCCCGGGTTCGGGACAGGGGCCCGGCGTCTGGGTATCACCCCTGCGCGGCGGGCTCCACCGTGGCCACGATGTCGCCGGTCCGCCGTATGTCGTAGCCGCCGAGGGCCTCCAGCTGCGCCCGGAACCGGCGGTGGTTGAGCATGCTGAGCAGTTGCCGCACGGGCGCCTCGTCGAGGTACTCCTTGGGGATGGCGATGTCGTAGCGCACCTGCAGCAGGGGCACGAACCCCAGCCCGTAGGCGGCGGCGACTGCGGCGGTGCTGACGCCCGCATGGGCCCTGCCGCTTGCGACCGCCTGCGCGACCTCAAGATGCCCGGTGACGACGTCGTCGAACCCGGAGACGGCCGCGGTCGGGACCCCTTCCCTGCGGAGGGCGTGCTCCAGCACGCCGCGGGAGCCCGCCCCCGGCTCGCGGTTCACGATGCGCACGCCCCGTGCAGCCAGGTCCGCGGCCGAGCGGATGGACAGGGGGTTCCCGGCCTGCACCAGCAGCCCTTCCTCCCAGGTGCCCAGGTTGACCAGCACGACGGTGCCGTCCGGCAGGGCGCGGCGGACGAAGGGAACGTTGTGCTCGCCGGTATCGGGGTCATGCAGGTGGACGCCGGCCGCGTGCACCTCGCCGCGCCGGAGCGCCTCCAGGCCGGCCGTGCTGTTGGCGAACACCCAGTGGACGCGCAGCCCGGGGTTCCACCGCTGGGCCGCCCGGACCCAGAGGGAAGTGGCAGGGGAACACCCGGCGAGGATGACCGTGCCGGTCACCGTCTCCAGGTCGTCGAGCAGCCTCACCCGCATGGAGGAGGCACCGGGAGCCAGCGTCCCGACGCCGTCCGCCGGGATCATCTCCGTCCGGAAGGCCTGATCCCCGATCAGGGGGTGCGCCACCCACCGGCCCCCCACCCGCCCCAGGGCGACCCGCAGGCTGCTACCCGCCGGGGCGCCCCGGGCTGGCGCGGCCTCGATCTCCGGGGCGTCCTCCTCGAACCAGAACAGGTCTTCCACCCGGCACCCGAGGGCCCGGGCGATCTTCATGGCCACGGCGGCGGAGGGGGTATACAGGTCGGACTCCACGCCGCTGATGGTCTGGCGGGTCACACCCGCCAGCGCGGCCACGTCCTGCTGGCTCATGCCGAGGCGGGTGCGGACCTCTCTGAGGTTGTTGCGAAGGCGGCTCTCGGTCTTCACTGCGGTCTCCCCCTGTGCGCGTGAATGGCCGACCCGCCGGATCCCGGCTTCCGGAACCGAAGGCCGAGCCACATCGAGAGGCCGGCCACCCCCGTGAGCAGCAGGGCCAGGAGATGGGCGGTGGACTGCTGGCCCGACTGCACAGCCGAGTAGATGGCGAGGGCCATGGTCTGGGTCTTGCCCGGGATGTTGCCTGCCACCATGAGCGTGGCGCCGAACTCGCCCAGCGAGCGGGCGTAGGCCAGCAGGACGCCCGTCCAGATGCCGGGCCAGGCCATGGGTGCGTAGATGTGGCGGAACAGCTCCCACCGGCCGGCGCCGTCGACCTGCGCCGCCTCGGCGACCTCCTCCGGCACGTCCTCGAGCGCGTTGCGCGCCGCCTGGACGAAGAGCGGCAGGCAGACGACGGCGGAGGCGAGCACGGCGGCGGTCTGCGTGAAGATCAGCGTCGAGCCCCACAGCGCCCGCGTCAGGCGGCCCACCGGCCCGGTGCGGCCGATGAGGAGGAGCAGGTAGTACCCCAGCACCGTCGGCGGCAGCGCCAGGGGCAGGTTGACGGCGATGTCCAGGGCGCGCCTGCCCCGCCAATGGGGTCGGGACAGCGCCCACGCCAGCGGCAGTCCCGCCGCCATGACCAGGCCCGTGGCCATGAGCGAGATGCGCAGCGAGATCAGGATGTTCGTCCACATCGGCAGCATGTCAGCCAGCCGGCCCGAAGCCGTGCTTCTTCAGGATCGCCATTCCCGCCGGGGAGAGGAGGAAGTCGGCGAACGCCCGGGCCTCGGCGCTGTGCTGCGACTCCTTCAGCACGGCCATCGGGTAGACCACCGGCTCATGGCTCCCCTCGGGAGCCTCAGCGAGGACGACGACGTCCCGGGACGCGGCCGCGTCGGTGCTGTAGACGATTCCCGCCTGGACTTCGCCCGACTCGACGAAGCTGAGGACCTGGCGCACGTCCTCGCCGAGCACGAGCCGCGGCTGGACCGCGCCCCAGAGCCCCAGGTTCTCCAGCACGGCCCTGCCGTACTGGCCGGCCGGCACGTGGGCCGGGTCGCCGACGGCGATCCGCGCCGCCCGATCCGAACGGAGATCCTCCCAGGTCTTCACCGTCTCGTCGGCCGTCTTGCCGCGAATGAGGACCACCCTGTTCGTCCCGAGGTTGGTAACAGCGGACTCTTCGACGAAGCCCTTTTCGACCAGGCTCTCCATCGGGCCGGGGGAGGCCGAGATGAACAGGTCCGCCGGCGCGCCCTGCTCGATCTGCTGCTGCAGGGCGCCGGAGGAGCCGAAGTTGAAGCGCAGCTTGACAGACGGGTGTTCGGCCTCGAACGCGGGCTGGATCTCGTTCATGGCATGGGTGAGGGAAGCCGCGACGGAGACGATGATCTCAACCGGCCGTCCAGGTGGCGGCTCCGTCTTGACCGGGTCCGGCGCAGGCTTCGCACTGCAGGCCGTGAGCAGAACTGCGAGGCAGGCGGCGAGGAGGCCGGCTGTGCGGCGCTTCAAGAAGGATACCTCCTTCGGTGTTCTACGGGGGCTTGGCGCAAGTATAGCATACACCCCGCAAGCGCACATGCGCCGCCGTCGCTACTCTACGGTTCACCGAAGTGCTGCTCGGGTTTCTCGCTGTCTAGGTCTGAGAACCGAGCGCTGGGGCGGCGGCTGGTGCCAGTGTGATGCGCGGCGGGCCGACAAGCGGCGTCCGACCGGCCTGACGTGCGCGGGAGCGGGCAGACGAGCGGGGTTGGACCGGTCTGACGTGCACGGCGGCGGGCCGACGACCGTCATCCGAGCGGCCTGGCGTGCGCGGTGGGCCGACGACGGCGGCCGATCGATCGGCGGCCGCGCAGCGCAGCCGATAGGCGAAGACCCCCGCCTCGCATTCGAGACGGGGGTGCAGCCTGTATGCGCTCAGCTCAAGCTCAGGGCGATGCGCTTCGCCACCACCATCGCCTGCCCGCCGGCGGTCGCAAGGCTCTGGTAGGGCGGCGGCGTGCAGACGTCGCCCACGGCGAAGACCCCGGGCACCGAGGTCTCCCCGTAGCGGTCGGTGACGATGTGGCCCTCGGCGTCCAGCTCCACCTGCCCCGCGACCAGCTCGCTGTTCGGCGCGTTGCCGATGTAGATGCAGACGGCGTCGACCTCCAGCTCCCGCTGGCCGCCCGCCTCGGCCACGTCCACCAGCACGGACCCGGGGCCGACCCGGAAGCGCACCACCGTCGCCCCCGCCCGGTGGACCAGCTTCGGGTGCGCCAGGACCGGGGCCGCCAGATCCGGTCGGGCTCGGACCGCCCCCCGGGTCAGCAGGTAGACCCGGTCCGCCACCGGCAGCAGCATCCCGGCGTTCTCGAGCGCCCGGTCGCCGCCACCGATCACCGCCACCCGCCGCCCGCGGAACCAGGGCAGGTCGTGGGACGGGCGGCGGACCCAGCCGCCCCGGTGCAGCGCCTCCTCGCCCGCCACGTTCAGCCTCCGGGCCCGGAGCCCGGTGGCCAGGACCAGGGCGCGGCCGGAGACGGGGCCGGCCGGGGTCTCGCACGTGCGGTCGGAGGCGGAGACGGCGCTGACCGGCCGGTCCAGGTGGAGCGCCACGCCCGCCTCCTCCGCCTGGCGCAGGAGCCGCGCCGTGAGGGCGTCGCCGTTGGGCAGGTCGAGCCCCGGGTAATCGAAGACCCGCCCGCCGATGGCGTTCAGCTGGCCGCCGGCCCGGTTCTCCCGCTCCAGGACGACCGGTTCGAGGCCCAGGCGGCGGGCCCAGAGGGCGGTGGCGAGGCCGGCCATCCCTGCCCCGACGACGACCACGTCCCAGCGACCGGTTGCTGTCACCGTCGACGCCCCCCTCCGTCAAATGCAGTATTGTATATTCCACGCTGCAGGAGTATGCTTAGAGCCGCTTCCAGAGCAGGTGCGCCGCCCCGGGTGCGCTGCCCGGACTTGGCGGCTGCGGAAGCCGCCGCGCCGCGCTGCGGCGGGGCAGATTACGCGTGATGGATCCCCTGCATCCACGCGCGCAATAAGAGGAGTAGATCGCCGTGCAGTATCCGCTTTCGCCGGACGTGAAGCCCGAGTTCTGCACCACGGGCAGCTTCATGCGCCTCCCTTCGTCGCGGGAGGGCGCGCGCCTCGCCATCCTGGGCATGCCCTTCGACACCGCCGCCTCGTTCCGGGTAGGCGCCCGGTTCGGGCCGCAGGCGATCCGGCAGGCCTCGATGCTGCTCTTCCCCTACAACCCCGTGCAGGGCGTGTTCCCCTTCGAGGAGACCCACGGCATCGACATCGGCGATCTGTCGGTGATCCCGCACTCCATCCACCGCAGCTACGCGATCATCGCCGCGGCCGTGGAGGACCTGCTCCGGCGCGGCATCGTCCCCATCGGGCTCGGCGGCGACCACTCGGTCACCCTGGCCACGCTGCGCGCCGCGCACCGGGTGCACGGCCCGCTGGCCCTCATCCACATGGACAGCCACACCGACACCTGGGACACCTACTACGGTGAGAAGTACTGGCACGGCTCGCCCTTCATCCGCGCAGCGGAGGAAGGGCTGGTGGATCCCGCGAAGGTCTTCCAGATCGGGATCCGCGGCACCCTGAACCACCCGGGCGACATCTCCGCCAGCTTGGACCTGGGCTACAACGTGATCACCATGCGGGAGCTGCGCCAGCGGGGCATGGCGGCGGTCGTGGCCGAGGTGAAGGAGCGCATCGGGCAGAGCCCCTGCTTCCTCTCCTTCGACATCGACTTCGTCGATCCCGCCTTCGCCCCCGGCACCGGCACGCCGGAGGTGGGCGGCTACACGTCGCACGAGACGCTGGAGCTGGTGCGCAGCCTCACCGGGCTGAACTACGTCGGCTTCGACGTGGTGGAGGTGCTGCCCAGCCACGACCCGGCGCAAATCACGGCCCTCTTGGCCGCCACGCTGGTGCACGAGTTTGCCGCCCACGTGGCCCTGAACCTCAGGGCGCGGGGCGAGGCGCTGCCGGTGCCCGAGCTTCAGGCGGCCGCTCCGGCCTCCCGCTAGTCGAACAGCTTCCGGAGTTCGCCGTAGCCCTCCTTCTCCAGGTCCTCCTTGGGGATGAAGCGGAGGGCGGCGGAGTTGATGCAGTAGCGCAGTCCGGTCGGCGCCGGGCCGTCGGGGAAGACGTGGCCCAGGTGCGAGTCCGCACCCCGGCTGCGCACCTCGGTGCGGATCATGCCGTGGCTGAAGTCCGGCAGCTCCCTAATGTTCTCGGGCAACAGCGGCCGGGTGAAGCTGGGCCAGCCGCAGCCGGCGTCGAACTTGTCCTTGGAGCTGAAGAGCGGTTCGCCCGAGACCACGTCCACGTAGATGCCCTCCGCCGTGTGGTTCCAGTACTCCCCGGTGAAGGGGGGCTCGGTGGCGCCGTTCTGCGTGACCTCGTACTGGATGGGCGTCAGCCGCCGGCGCAACTCCGCATCCCGGTCTCGGTCGCGCCAGTGCTTCCGGATGAACGCGTCGCGGCCCGAGGCGATGCGGTAGCGCTGGTAGTGGACCGGGTTCTTCTTGTGGTAGTTCTGGTGATACTCCTCGGCCGGGTAGAAGGGGCCGGCGGGCAGGATCAGGGTCGCAATCGGCCTGTCGAACCGCCCGCTGGCCTCAAGCGCGGCTTTGGAGGCCTCCGCCAGGCGGCGCTGCTCCTCGTTGTGGTAGAAGATGGCCGTACGGTAGGAGTCGCCCCGGTCGTGGAACTGGCCCCCGGGGTCGGTGGGGTCGATCTGTTGCCAGAAGATGTCGAGCAGCCGCTCGTAGGGGAACACGGCGGGGTCGAAGGTGATCTGCACCGCCTCGAAGTGGCCGGTGGTACCGGCGCAGACCTCCTCGTAGGTGGGGTTTGCCTTGTGGCCCCCGGTATATCCTGAAACCACCTTGTGGATCCCGGGCTGCTCCTCGAAGGGGCTGACCATGCACCAAAAGCAGCCGCCTGCAAAGGTGGCCAACTGGTACCTTTCCTCTCCCATGGTGGATTCCCTCCCTGCTCTTCTGGACGATACGTGCCGCCTGCGCGGTACTCCAGGTGACAGCCTTCCCCAAAAGAGGAGGAGACCCTCGCTCAGTCGCCCAGGCGCGTTTCCCCCTGTGCAGGAAACCCGGCCTGATGGTCGAAGTGAAGGAATTTGCGGAAAAGCCGGGCATGCCGGGTTGACGATGCGAGTGAAGGTCGAGGGGGATACGATGGAGCGCGGGCCGGCACTGGTCCGAACCCCTCATCGACAGGGGTTCGGTGCCCGTCCGCAGGGCCGCGGGGATAATTCGCCCGAGCCATTACTGGATACAGTGGCAGGACGAGCATGGCGCGGTGCGGAGCCAGTCGCTGGATCCCATGGATTCGGGCCTCTACAGGGGCCACCGCGTCTTCGCAACCGATGACGGCCGCCGACTTCTGGTGGCCTTGTTGGAGAGCGTCGTCGCCCGCAACTCCGTCAGCGTCTGGGTGTGGGAGCTGGATGGGGATGAGTGGCGCCCGCTCGCCGGCGCCTTCGCGGGCACGGGGGACCGGGAGGTGCTTCCGGGGCTGTTCGTGGCGGAGGAAGCCGGTGGCGGGCTGAGAGCCAGCCAGGTCTCAGACTTGCCGGCGAGTCCGCCGCCCTATGTGGGATTCCATGCGTCCCTGACCCGTCCGCACTTCGTCCTTTGCGCGCTGAACGATCTCGGTCACACCAGCGACTGCAACAAGGCGCTGTGGACGGGCAGCCGCTTCGAGTTGGAGTCGAAGGAGTCCTGGGGCACGGCCGTGCGCCCCGTGGAGTGTGCACAGCTGACCCTCGCCGGCGAGGCGGGTCTCTGGAGCGGGAACCTCGATTGGGCGCTCGGCCGCCTCGGGACGCCGGCCGACCAGGCCGTCGACGGCCACAGGACCGACTGGCAGTACCCGGAACGGGGTCTGACCACGGCAGACCCGCCGAACGGCCCGATGGCGAGCTGGTGTGGTCGTACGGGGAGTGCCTGGTGGAACTCTCGGCCACGGTCTCTGACGGGCGGATCACTTCCCTGCGGTTGCTGGCGACGCATCTCGAGTAGGGCAGGCCTTCGGTCGCGGGCCCGTTAACCTGCGCGGGGGTTTCCCTTTTGAGCGGGAGCAGACTTGTGGTACACTACACTAGATGCACATTCCGTCGATCACCGCCCCAAAGGGGGAGACCATACATGGCGCAGAAGGACCATAGGGCAGACGACCTTAACCATATTCTCGACCGCGTCGAACAGATGATGAAGGACGGCACGCTGGAGGAGCTGCCGATGGTGACCCCCGGCATCGGCGCCGAGGAGGACCTGACGCCGGGCGGCTTCGACCACCTGGAGCCCGGGGGCGTCGGCCGCATGGCCATCGACCCCGACGCCGCCCGGCGCATCCACGGCAAGCCCGAGCCGCGGGTCCACATCGAGACCTTCGGCTGCCAGATGAACGAGCACGACACCGAGATCATGTACGGCATCCTCGGCCAGATGGGCTACGTGCGGGCGCAGGGGCCGAACGACGCCGACCTGCTGCTGTTCAACACCTGCGCCGTGCGCGAGTCGGCGGTGGAGCACGCCTTCGGCCGCATCGGCCAGTTGAAGCCGCTGAAGTACACCAACCCGGGCATGATCATCGGCGTCTGCGGGTGCGTGCCGCAGGTGGAGGGGCAGGTGGAGCGCATCAAGCGGATCTTCCCGTACCTCGACCTGATCTTCGGCACCCACAACATCCACCGGCTGCCCGAGCTGGTGGAGCGGGCCCGAGCGGAACGGGAGACCGTGGTGGACGTGTGGGAGTCGATGGGCGACGACTTCCCCGACATTCTGCCTGCCGCACGGGAGGGCGACCTGAAGGCCTGGGTCACCATCATGTACGGCTGCGACAAGCACTGCACGTACTGCATTGTGCCCACCACCCGCGGTGCCGAGCGGAGCCGGCCGCGCGAGGTGATCCTGGCCGAGGTACAGGAGCTGGCCCGGCAGGGCTTCAAGGAGATCACCCTGCTGGGGCAGAACGTCAACGCCTACGGCAAGGACCTCTACGGCCGCCACGGCGAGGACGCCTTCGACTTCGGCGACCTGGTCGAGCTGATCGACAAGAACAGCCCCGGCATTGAGCGCATCCGCTTCACCACGAACCACCCCAAGGACTTCACCCGCAAGATGGTGGAGCAGATCGCCCGCGCCGAGAAGGTCTGCGAGTGGTTCCACCTGCCGGTGCAGTCGGGCTCCGACTCGGTGCTGCGGCGGATGAAGCGGTCGTACAACCGGAAGCAGTACCTGCGCCTGGTCCAGTGGGTGCGGGAGCTGATCCCCGATGCGGTCATCACCACCGATATCATCGTGGGCTTCCCCGGCGAGACCGAGGAAGAGTTCCAGGAGACCCTCAGCCTCGTGGAGGAGGTCCAGTTCGACGCGGCCTTCATGTTCATGTACTCGGAGCGGGCCGGCACCCCGGCCGCCGAGATGGAGGACCGGCTCAGCGTGCCCGAGAAGAAGGAGCGGCTGCAGCGGCTGATCGACCTGCAGAACCGCATCGGCCGCGCCAAGAACGAGGCCCGGGTCGGCCGGGTCTACGACGTCCTGGTCGAGGGGCCCGACAAGGGCAAGCCCGACGTGGTCTTCGGCCGGACCCGGGGCAACATCCTGGTCACCTTCCCGGGTGACGAGTCGCTCCGGGGCCAGATCGTGCCCGTGCGCATCACCAGCGCCGGTACCTGGACCCTGGAGGGCGAGCGGGTGGCCAGCCCGGTCACCCTGGGTTAAACTGCATAACCGGAGGGATCGCCGTGTCGGTTGCGACACGCCAGAACGTGTGGGTGCTGGCCCGGGAGCTGGCCGAGGCCATCGCCGGGACGCCGGAGGTCCAGGAGTTCCGGCGCACGGAGGATGCCGTCCTCGCTGACCCGGAGGCCGTGGCCCTGATACGCGAGTACGAGGAAGCCAAGCGGGCGGTGAAGTTCTCCCGGAATGCCCCGCCCGAGGAGCAGCAGCGGCTGATCGAGCGGTTCCTGGCCGTCGAGGAGCGGTTCAACGCCCACGAGGCGATCCAGGCCTACTGGAACGCCCGGGTGGCCCTCGACGCCTTCATGGACCGGGTGAACGCCGTGGTCACGTTCCCGATCACCGGCCGGGAGGCGCCGAAGGTGAAGGGCGGCGCCTGCGGCTCGGGAGGCGGCGGCTGCGGCTGCGGGGGCTAGTGGATAGAGGATGTCGGGAGGGGGGCACTCGCCCCCCTCCCGACTTGCAAAGGCAGGTACAGGCACCCCGGCTGCCGAAAACTAGCCGGAACGATTGTGCGACCCGGACGGGGTCAACCCGTGCGGACGAGGAGGATGTGCGGCGAAGTGGACGCAGCGCAGGCAACACCCATGTTCGCCCAGTACCTGCAGATCAAGGAGCAGTACCCGGACTGCATCCTGTTCTACCGGCTGGGCGACTTCTACGAAACGTTCATGGAAGACGCCGAACTGGTGGCCCGGGAGCTGGAGCTGGTCCTCACCGGACGCGACGCCGGCAAGGGGCTGGGCCGGGTTCCCATGGCCGGCATCCCGTACCACGCGGCCGAGGGCTACATCGCCCGGCTGATCGACAAGGGCTACAAGGTGGCCATCTGCGACCAGCTGGAGGACCCGAAGCTGGCCCGGGGCCTGGTGAAGCGGGACGTCACCCGTGTGGTCACGCCCGGCACGCTGGTGGAGCCGCGGCTCCTGCCCGAGAAGGCCAACAACTTCCTGGCCGCGGTGGCCTGGTCCAAGGCCGGCTTCGGCCTGGCGGTGGTGGACCTCTCCACCGGCGAGTTCGCGGCAGCCCAGCTGAACGGGGCGGACAGCCTCCGGCAGCTGCTGGAGGAGATCGGCCGGCTGGAGCCCCGGGAGGTCATCCTGGAGCCGGGGCTGGCCTCCGAGCCGTCGGTGACCGGGCCCCTGAAGAACGCCGGCATCGCCGTCTCCCCGTTCGACGGGCGCCACTTCAACCACCAGGCCGCCTACCGGCGGCTGACCCAGCACTTCGGCACCAGCAGCCTGGCGGGGTTCGGCTGCGAGCACCTGGAGCTGGCTACCCGGGCGGCCGGAGCGGCACTGGCCTACCTCGCGGAGATGCACCGGTCGAGCCTGAGCCACGTGAGCGGGCTCGCCGTCTACTACCCGGGCGACTACATGGTACTGGATCCCGCCACCCGGCGGAACCTGGAGCTGACCCGCTCGCTCCGGGACGGCGGGCGCCGCGGCACCCTGCTCTGGGTCGTGGACCGGACCGTGACCGCCATGGGCGCCCGCATGCTGAAGGGCTGGCTGGAGCGGCCCCTCCTGGACCTCGCGCAGATTCAGGCGCGCCACGCGGCGGTGGCGGAGCTGGTCAACAAACCCGTGCTGCGCGCCGACCTGCGGGCAATGCTGCAGGACGTCCACGACCTGGAGCGGCTGGCCGGCCGCGTGGCCGTGGGTACCGCCAACGCCCGCGACCTGGTGGCGCTCAAGGCCTCGCTGGTCGCCCTTCCCTCTATCCGGGTGGTGATGGAGGAGGTCACGGCGCCTCGCCTCGTGGAGCTGCGGGACCGGTTGGACATGCTGGACGACGTGCGCGACCTGATCGAGCAGGCCATCGCCGACGAGCCGCCGGTGGCGCTGACGGAGGGCGGCCTGCTGAAGGACGGCTTCCACCCCGAGGTCGACGAGCTGCGGCGCATCGCCCGGGACGGCAAGGCCTGGATCGCCCAGGTGGAGGCGCGGGAGCGGGAACGGACGGGGATCAAGTCGCTCAAGATCGGCTACAACAAGGTCTTCGGCTACTACCTCTCGGTGACCCGGGCCAACCTCGCCCTGGTGCCGGCCGACTACATCCGCAAGCAGACCCTGGCCAACGAGGAGCGGTTCATCACGCCCGAGCTGAAGGAGCTGGAGGAGAAGGTGCTCCACGCCGGCGAGCGGCTGATGAGCCTCGAGTACGAGCTCTTCCTGGAGATCCGGCAGCAGGTGGCCGCCGAGATCACCCGGATCCAGCGCTCAGCCCGGGCCGTGGCCGAGCTGGACGCCCTGGCGTCCTTCGCCGAGGTGGCCTCGCTCTACGGCTACTGCCAGCCGCTGATGGACAGGTCCACCGTGCTGGAGCTGCGGGGTGCCCGCCACCCGGTGCTGGAGCGGGTGATGCCCGAGGGCACCTTCGTGCCCAACGACCTGCTGGTGGACACGGCCGAGAACCGGCTGCTCCTGATCACCGGGCCGAACATGGGCGGCAAGTCGACGGTGATGCGGCAGGCGGCGCTGGCGGTGATCCTGGCCCAGGCGGGCTCCTTCGTCCCGGCCGAGGCGGCGCACATCGGGCTGGTGGACCGGGTCTTCACCCGCGTCGGCGCCTCGGACGACCTGGCCACGGGGCAGTCCACCTTCATGGTGGAGATGACCGAGGTGGCCAACATCCTGCACGCCGCCACGGAGCGCTCGCTGGTGGTGCTGGACGAGGTGGGCCGCGGCACGGCCACCTTTGACGGCCTCTCGATCGCCTGGGCGATCACCGAGCACATCCACCAGCACATCGGCTGCCGGACGCTCTTCGCCACCCACTACCACGAGCTCTGCGAGCTCGAGGGCCTGCTGCCGGGCGTGAAGAATTACTCGGTGGCGGTGATGGAGAAGGGCGAGGAGATCATCTTCCTCCGCAAGCTGGTGCGGGGCGGGGCAGACCGCTCCTACGGCATCCAGGTGGGCCGCCTGGCCGGCCTGCCGTCCACTGTGGTGGAGCGGGCCCGGGAGATCCTGGCCACGCTGGAGCAGCAGGAGGGGGAGCGCAAGTCCAGGCGGGAGGCCGCGGCGCAGAAGCTCCGGCGGCAGCCGCCCGTGCAGCTCACCTTCTTCGAGCCGAAGAAGGACCCGGTTGTGGAGGAGCTGCTGGGCCTGAACGTGATGGCGCTCACCCCCATCGAGGCGCTGAACGTGCTGTACCAGCTGCAGGCGAAGGCGAAGGAGAGCAGGTAGCCTGGCGGTGCGCCGAAGCCGTGGTCCGGGATGTACACATGCCGGACCACGGCTTTCCTTTTGGCCGCCGACCCCGAGGCAGCGGGGGCCCTGTTTCGGATCGTGCGAGCACCCCATCCCGCTTAATTGGTGTACTTCTTGAAGGGTTTATCGCATGAATGGCAAACCCCTGGAATTGATGTGCACTCGCACAGCAGTAACCGAAGGAGGGTGTGTGTATGCGAAGGTTCCTAGCAGGGCTCTTATCCATTCTGTTGCTGCTGATCCCGATCCCCTCCCTGGCGGTTGAGGTCGAACCCGTCGGTGCGGGCCCCGCCGAAGCCGCCCCCGCGGAGGCGAGCGAGGCCGGGTCCGCAGAGACTGCCGGAACACAGGTGGACGAGGCCGCCCTCGCCTTGCTCCGGAAGATCAACGAGATCCAGGAAGGGAAGTTCGTGGGCGAGATGCGGATCGCGGCCGATGCCGGCGGCTTCGGCGTCTGGGTTCGCATCGAGATGGAGGCGTATGCCCAGGGAGAGAACGCGCTTCTCCATTACCGGGCCAATCTCCTCGGCCAGCCGATCAACGCGGGAATCGCACGGTACGAGAACGAGGCCTGGTTCAACGCGAACGGGACCTGGCTGCCCCTGGGCCCGCAAGGGGGTTCCGGTGACGTGCTCGAAGCGCTGGACGTGCTGGCCACCGCCGGCGCCCTCGACCCCGCGGCCGCGGAACTGCTGAGGCAGGCGCAGATCAGCGTGTCGCAGGAGACCGTGGACGGCGTGGCGTACGACGTCCTGCACATCACGCTGCACCAAGGCGCCCTGGGAGCGCTGTTCGGAAGCCTCCTGGACACGATGGGCTCCGCTTCCCTGATGGCCCCTGGTGCCGCCGCCGGGGGCGGGTTCGATGAGGTCGCTGCGACCGGTCACTACTGGGTTGAACGGGAGACACAGACCCTGCGCCGGGTCGCCACCGAAGTCTCGCTGAAGACGAGCGAACCGGCGATGGCCGTCACCGCTGAAGGCGATCTCTACTTCCACCCCCTGGAGGGGCCGATCCCCTTCCCGGATGAGATCACCGCCGCTGCTCCGACTCCGGTGGTCCCCGCGCCGCCCCACGCGGACGCGAAACCCCTTCCGTTCCCGCACGAACTGCTTGAGAAGTTCAGGGGGAGCAGCTTCAAGGCCACCGGGCAGGTCTACGCCTCGATCGACAGCGAGACGACCTGGGGCGGAGCCCTGCTGGACGCAGAACTGTACACCAAGGATGGCGAGCGGGTAGCCCGCACGCAGGGGAATCTGCTCGGTACGCCTGTGCAGAGCGGAGTGGCCGTTCGCAGCGGATCCGTCCGGATCCTGGGGGCCGACGGGTCGTGGGAGCAGTCCGACGGGGCGCTGGGCGGCGTCGGACCGTTTGACCTCCCCGCCGCCTTCCTCAACCTGCCCGGATGGACCTTCCGGATGGAACGCATGCGGATGTACGAGGACGTCCTGGACGGCAGGGCGGTCTACGTGCTCGAGATGGAAGGCGGACATGCCGCCGTCACCTACCTGTCCGGCGCGAGCCTTCCCGAGCATCCCGAGAACGAGGTGAGCATCACCCTGCTCCTGGATAAGGAGAGCGGCCTGCCCATCCAGCAGGACATGTTCGTGTGGGTGGTGGACGAGCAGGGGCGGACGCACACCCTGTACGGGACGCTTGAGATCGAACCCTGGAAGGAGCCGCTGCCCTTCCCCGGTGAGCCCGCGCCATCCATCCAGGACTGACACGATCACGCCCCGGGGCGATGCCCCGGGGCGTCAGTCGTCCGCCGGGTCTTCTCCCCTGAGCACCAACCGGCGACGGCAGAAAACCCCTGCATCAACCCGGGGGAATGCGGCGCATGCGGCGAATATTCCTTATCTGTGTGCCCCGGGCACAGTACTCCGGCTGGAGAGGGGTATCTGCATGCGTCGTTTCGCGCTTCCGCTGCTCCTCCTGTGGCTTCTTTCCCTGCCGCTCCCGGCGCTGGCCGATGCGCCCGTGCGGCTCGTCATCAACGGCGTCGAGATCCGCCCGGACGTGCCGCCCATGATCCAGGACGGGCGGACGCTGGTGCCCATCCGATTCCTGGCCGAACCCTTGGGCTTCGCGGTCGCCTGGGACGGCGATACCGGCACCGTCACGCTCAGCGGGCCGAAGGTCATCCAGCTGACGGTGGGCAGGGATGAGGCCGTGGTGGACGGCGCCGCGGTGGTGCTGGACGCGCCGGCGGTGAACGTGGGCGGGCGGGTGCTGATCCCTCTGCGGTTCGTCGCCGAGCAGCTGGGCGCCGAGGTGGGCTGGGACGGCGAGAGCCGGACCGTGGCGGTGTCTGCGCCGTGGCTGCCTGCGGAGGCTGTGGTGAACCCGGCCGTCCTGGCCGCGCTGGGTGAGCCGGCCTGGCTGGTGGGCGGCCGCGCCTTCGGCGACTTCACCGTGACGATGGAGGTCCTGGGGGCCGAGTTGAGCGGCTCGGCCCAGTTCGACGCCTTCCGGGACGGCGAGGACTTCCTGGTCCTCGTCCGCATGCGTGCCGATGGCCTCGGGCTTGGGGCGCAGACGGGCGTGGCGACCGTCCGGGGCCGGACCTGGGTCCTCGGACGGGACGGGTCCTGGGAACCGCAGCCCCCGGAGGCGCCGGTCCAGGTGCCGATGCTCCCGGAGGACGGACTCGGTGCATCGCTGCGCGTCGGGCTGCTGCCCTTTGGCGCCGAGGCCCTCGCGAGCGCGCAGGTAAGCCGGGGCGAGGAGGTCGTGGACGGCGTCGTGTACGACGTGACCACCGTCTCCCTGGACGAGGCGGCGGTGAGGGCATGGCTGGGAGAGGCGGCCGCCACGCTCGCAGATGCGGGATTTTCGGCGACCTTCTGGGCGGAGCGGGGAACCGGCCTGCTGAAGCGGGCCGACCTGGCCCTGCGGGCGGAGGACCCGCTGGGCACGGTGTTCCGGCTGCACGGGTCGCTGCACTTCGAGCCGTGGGCGCAGCCGATCCCGTTCCCGCCCGAGATCCTGGCCGAATCGCGCGCAGAAGCCCCCGGACGAGCGCCGGGGGCTTCGCATTGCGAGGGTGTTTCGGGCGCAGCAGGTCCCGGGTGTGCATGATGATCTGCAGGCCGTCGCTGGGAGATCCCCTTTGACAGCGCGTGGGAACGAGGGGCATCACCATCGTCCACAATCCGCCGGGTTCCCGGGCCACAGGGCCAGCAGGGGCAGGGCCGAGGCCAGGGGCCGCCGAAGAGGCCGAGCCCCCCGTTCACCTCGATCCGCAGTGGGCCCAGGGGCAGGACCGCCCTCCACCGGCTGGAAGGGTTTCCGTACCGGATCGTCGCCCCGCGGTTGCTGCGCGCGAAGCCCGCGAGGGCGTGGCCGAGTTCGTGGACGAAGGCGGCCGGGAAGAAGCCGAACGTTCCCAATCGGCCGGCCTGAGACCCTGCGGCGGTTCACCGCTCCCCCGTGCCCCGCACCCGCAGGCCTGCGGAAGGGCAAAGGCCGCAGGCAGCGCGGGCTACGACTCCGGCTTGAGAAAACGCTTGATGATCATGATCTGGCCGCAGTGCGATGCCATGTGGAAGGGCAGCAGCTTCAGGAAGAAGGGCACGGAGGTCGGGCGGTCCCCGATGGTCAGGGTGCGCTCAAGGTCAGCCGCCGTGAGCCCCTCCAGCACCTCCGTCAGGAAGGCCCTGGCCCGGTCGAGCTTCTCCGTCAGGGCGTCGGCGCTCTCGCCCGGGTCGGCGGCGGCGATCGGCCGGCCGCCGGGGGCAGGGGTGTACCGGTCCAGCAGGACGGCCTTGCGCAGGTCCTCGGGGGCACGGCGGCCGGACAGCAGTTCCCCGATGGTGACCTCCGTGGCCGCCATGTGCAGCACCAGGGTCGCCGCGCTGTTGGCCAGGCCGGGCGGGACGAACTCCAGCTGCTGGGGAGTGAGCCCGCGGATGGCGTTCTTCACGGACCGGAGCGCGAAAGCAAGCTGGTCGGAACAGGCTTGTGCCTCGGCGATCATGTCGTCAACCTCCTTTGATATTGCAGAGGATTCGGCGGGTTCCGCCGATTTCCTCCGCTGGTCTGTCGCCCACGTGCACCCGCAGGCGCGGACTTCCACCGCAGACGGGCGCGCCGGGCAGGGCGCACTGCTTGCGCCCGGGCACCCGCGGTGGGCCGGCACGTCATCGACGGCCGGGCGGTTGGACATACTGAGACTCTGCGAGGCGCCGCGGTTGCCGGGGCGGCGCCCACGAGCAAGGCGCAGAGGAGGGAGTAAGGTGGACCTCATTCCGTGGAATCCCTTTCGCGAGCTGGAGCGCGTGCGGTCGCCCCTGGACCGCCTCTTCACGGACCCCGTGTTCGGAACGGGGATGACCTTCGGGGGTGCGCTGAACGCCTTCCCTGTCGAGGTCGTGGAGCAGGGCGGCGACGTGGTGGTGCGCTGCGAGCTGGCCGGCATCGATCCGGAAGAGGTGGACGTGCGGATCACCGACCAGGGCGTGACGATCCGGGGCGAGCGGAAGGCCGAGGAGACGGGGCGGCAGGGCGGCACCTACCGCACCGAGCGCTTCTACGGCACCTTCAGCCGCACGGTCGGCTTCCCGGTGCCGGTGGACAGCGACCAGGCGACGGCCACCTTCCGCCACGGCCTGCTGGAGGTCCGGGCGCCGAAGCGGAACCCCGACGCGGGGCGGGACGGGCGCAAGCTCAACATCGACACGGTGCACTGATGAGGGACCGGGGCCGGCATCGCCCCCGGTCCTTTTCCTTTCCCGGAGCAAAACCCGCCGGAACACCCGCCAGCCCTGAAACGTCCAATACATCCGATAAGTGCGTTGCGCCCGGCGACCGGGAGTGGGGCCAGGAGAGCGGGGCAACAGGGGACGGGGGATGGGATGAGCCCGGTTCATGGTCGGAGGCTGCTGGGCGATCTGCTGGTCATCGCCGGCGCCTCACTGTGGGGGACCCTCGGAATCGTCGTGAAGTCGCTGTACGAGAGCGGACTCTCCACCGAGGTCATCGTCACGGTGCGGGCGACGCTGGCCACGGTGCTGCTTCTCGCGCTGCTGGGCACGATCCGGCCGGCGCTGCTGCGCGTTCACCTCAGGGATGTGCCCCTGTTCGCCCTCTACGGGCTGGTGAGTGTGGCCGCGTTCAACCTGCTGTACTTTGCCACGATCCAGCGCCTCTCGGTGGCTGCCGCGGCGGTGCTGATGTACACGGCGCCCGCCTTCGTCGCCGTCGCGTCCTATCTGACGCTGGGTGAGCCGCTCACCCGGACCAAGGTGACGGCGCTGGTGCTCACCCTGGTCGGCTGCGCCCTGGTGGCCCGGGCGTACGAGCCCGACACCTTCAGGGGCCAGGCCCTGGGCCTGCTCACCGGGCTGGGGTCCGGGTTCACCTACGGGATGTACTCGGTCTTCGGCAAGCACGCTCTGAAGCGGTACAAGACCTGGACCGTGCAGGTCTACGCGCTGGCGGCCGGCGCCCTGCCCCTGCTCCTGCTGTACGGGCGGGAGGCCGCCGTCACCGTGGTCCGCTCCCCGCAGGGGATTCCCGGGCTGCTCTACCTGGCCCTCGTGACGACGCTGGGTGCCTACGGCCTCTACCTGGCCGGGCTGCAGCGGGTGGAGGCCAGCCGGGCGAGCATCATCTCGACCATCGAACCCGTCATCGCCGCCCTGCTCGGGTTCTGGGTGTTGCACGAGTCCCTGAGCCTCGCCCAGGTCGCGGGCATCGTGCTCGTGCTGGTCAGCGCAATCGTCCTGAACCTGCCGGCGGAGACGTCCGGTGCGGCGGCCGAAGGGGGAGGGGCCGCCGCAGACGGCGGCAGCGTGAGCGGAGACTAACCATCATGCAGGGACCGGGGCTGAGGTCAGCCCCGGTCCCCCGCATCCAGCAGGCTCGGGAGGGTCGGCAGCACCAGCGAGGTCTCGGGCGCGAAGAGCTCGCCCTCCCACCCCGGCTCCCGGTAGAGGGGAAAGGGGGAGAGCACCAGGGTCCGGCCCCGCACCAGGGCGGCGATGAGCTGGTTGTGCACGCCGTCCACGAGGGCGATCCGCAGGGGGGCTGCGCCCTCGTAGACCACCTCGAGCACGTGCGCCCGCTGCTCGGGTGCGAAGCGCCAGGCGGCCTCGTAGGCGGTGGGCCGGTCGGCCAGGAGCGCGAGCAGGGACTCCGTCCAGCCGGGGCAGTAGATGGCGACGGCCTGCCGGGCCGGGCCGCTGAACTCGGCGGCCTGGGTGGGCAGGTGCACGGGCGAATCTGTCATGGCGTCTTCTCCTTGACGGGGCCGGATGAGGGCTTCGCTTGGTCGGTCGGTTCTGTCTGCCCTAGGTTTTGCCATTCTGGTGTACCTGTACTTCATGGTGGCGATCATCCGGTAGCACGGTGGCGCAGACGCCTGGTCCGGGCCGCGCACGTCGCACACCGAACAGAGAGACATCCTGTAAGCGGCAGGGCGGGGCCGTCGCTTCCTTGCCGTGTTGTTGAATCCGACTACAGGTCTGACGAAGGCAATTGGTAAACGGTGTGCTCCCCGCAGGCCACGGACCGCCCCGTCAGCGCCTCGATGACGGTGCCGTGGCAGACGACGATGGTGTGATCCTGGTCCGAGTACCGGTGCAGCACGTCCAGAACCCGCCGGCGCACCTGCGACAGCGGCTCCCAGCCGCGCGGCTGACCCTCCGGCCACTCGCCGCCGCAGCGGGCCATTTCCGCCGCGGCGGCCAGCGCGACGGCACTGGAATCGTAGGCCTGAGTCAGGTCCGGAAGCCACTCGTGCAGGTCGAACTCCACGGCGAGGGGCAGGTCGAGGGCCCGGCTGATGACGGCGGCGGTCTGCAGCGCCCGCGTCAGGGGCGAGGAGAGCACCAGGCGGGCCGGAGCGTGGCGCAGGCGGTCGGCGGCTGCCCCGGCCTCGGTGACGCCCCGCGGCGAAAGGGGAACCCAGTCGCGCATGCCGCCCCGGAGCCGGCGCGCCTCCGCGAGGTCGTAGCGGGCGGTGCCGTGCCTGACGAGTATGAACGTCGCGATCGCAAACCCTCCTCAAGTGCAGTGACTCCCCGGCAGATTCGCCCCCACCGGTGCATCATCCTCCCCTGGCGCCCCGCACGGCCAGGGCCTGGGGGCGCTCACACCCGCAGAAATCCGTCAACGGAAACGCTTGCCTCCGCGTGCGAGTCATGCCACAATGTGACGGTGGGGATATTCCCTGGAGGAGTGAACAATCGCAGTGTTTACCTGGTGGCAATGGCTTCTCATCGTGCTGGCCGGCCTCGGCGTCGGCTTCTTTATCCTCATCCAGACCCCGTGGTTCAAGGTTCGGAAGTACGCAATGGACCTGAAGCGCATCTACGACAAGCACAAGCTCCAGGAGAAGGCCGAGCAGGCGCAGGCCCTCGGTCAGAACCCCAACCAGAACCCGGTGCTCCTGCGCAAGCCGCTGCGAGAGCTGATCTCCACATACGAGGCGCTCATCGCCGACATGAACAAGCTCAAGGTCCCCGCCAAGGCGCAGACGCTCCACGAACTCTCCGTCAACGCCGCAAAGGAGTCGCTGGCGATGTACCAGATGGCCGCCGTCGGCGGCTTCCGCCAGAAGGCGCTTCTGGAGCGGCACAAGAAGGTCCAGCGGATGCAGGAGCAGATCCAGGCGGAGATGGAAAAGCTATACGGCAAGCCCAAGGAGCCCAAGAAGAAGTAAGCCCAGCGGCGGCGGCCTCCGGCGTGGAGGGCGCCGCCGAACTGTAAGCGGTCCTCTGCAGCCGCGTCGGAGGTGACCCCATGGCACGGATTCACCTGCTAGACGAACAGACCGCCAACCAGATCGCCGCCGGCGAGGTGGTGGAGCGGCCGGCCAGCGTGGTGAAGGAGCTGGTCGAGAACGCCCTGGACGCGGGGGCGAAGCGCATCGTCGTCGAGGTGAGCGGCGGCGGGCGCGACCTGGTGCGGGTCAGCGACGACGGCTCCGGCATGCTGCCCGAGGACGCCAGGCTGGCCCTGCAGCGGCACGCCACCTCCAAGATCCGCACCGCCGACGACCTCTCCTGCATCACCACCATGGGCTTCCGCGGCGAGGCGCTGCCCTCCATCGCCGCCGTCGCCCAGTTCGAGCTGGTCACCCGTCCCCACGACCAGCTGGCAGGCTACCGCATCGTCGTGGAGGGCGGGCAGATCACCGAGGCGGGCGAGCACGGCTGCCCAGCCGGCACCCGGGTGACGGTGCGCAACCTCTTCTACAACGTCCCTGCCCGGCTGAAGTACCTGAAGACCAACGCCACGGAGATGGGCCAGATCGGCGACATGCTCACCCGGCTCGCCCTGGCCAACCCGGACGTGGCCTTCCGCTTCCACAGCGGCCAGGTCCAGGTGTTCGCCACCCCGGGCAACGGCGACCTGATGGGGGCCATCACCGCGCTCCTGGGCCGCGAGGTGGCCAAGGAGCTGATCCCCGTCGACTACCGGGACGACGCCGCCCGGGTCTGGGGCTACATCGGCCGCCCGTCCATCGCCCGGGCCGGGCGCAACCACCAGTACTTCTTCGTCAACCGGCGCGCCATCCGCACCATCGGCGCCCGCTACGCCCTGGAGGAGGCCTACGCCCACCTGCTGCCGGGCGGGCGCTATCCGGTTTGCATCCTCTTCATCGAGGTGGAGCCCCGGGAGGTGGACGTGAACGTGCACCCCACCAAGGCCGAGGTCCGCTTCGAGCGGGACCGGGAGGTGCGGGCCGCCGTCTACAAGGCCGCGCGCCAGGGGCTGGGCGGGGCGCTCCTGATCCCCGGCACCGAGATCACCGCCGACGGCGAGGTACAGGTGCCGGACCGGGCCGCCGAGAAGGCTGCCATCCAGCGCGGATGGGTGCCCCCGGGGGCCCGCCGCCCCGGCGAGGGGGGCGGGCGCGCCGCACCCCCGCCGTGGCAGGCCGGCGGAGCGCAGACAGCGCGGAGTAGCGCCGCCGAGACTGCGGCACCCTACGGGGGACGAAGCGCGGCGCCTCCGGAAAGCTGGGGCCCCGCGCCGCTCCCTGCCGGCGGCCTGCAGTCGATCCTGGCCGACCGGGCGGCCGGCGAGGTCGCCGCCACAGGGATTACTCAGGTGACGCAGGCGATCCTGGTTCCCCACCCCACGGACCCGGCGGGGCTGATCCGGGCCCTGCGTCCGCTGGGGCAGATCCACCGCTCCTACATCGCCTGCGACGGGCCGGAGGGGCTGTACCTCATCGACCAGCACGCCGCGCACGAGCGCATCTTCTTCGAACGGCTCTACCGCGCTGCGGAGGAGGCGGAGGCGGCGGTGCAGCCGCTCCTCTTCCCGATCACCCTCGACCTCACCCCGGCGCAGATGGCGCTGTGGCAGGAGAACGCCGCGATCTTCGCGGAGAGCGGGTTCGAGGCCGAGCCCTTCGGCGGCAGCACCCTGCTGATCCAGGGCGTTCCGGCCGGTCTGGGGCCCGACCACGTCGCACGCCTGGTCTCCGACTTCCTGGACCGCCTCCAGGAGGAGCGGATCGCGCCCGGCACGTCCGTCACCGACCGGCGGCGGCGGGTCGTGGCGGCCATGGCGGCGTGCAAGGCGGCCATCAAGGCGCGGGACGCCCTGCAGCCGGAGGACATCGCCGCGCTCCTCTCCGACCTCGCGGCCTGCGAGTCGCCGGCCACCTGCCCCCACGGGCGGCCGACGATCATCTGCGTGCCGGTGGAGGAACTGGAGAAGAGGTTCAAGCGATGAAGCTGCCTCTTCTGGTGCTGGTCGGCCCCACTGCGGTGGGCAAGACCGCCCTCTCGGTGGCGGTGGCGCAGGAAGTGGGGGCGGAGATCATCTCCGGCGACTCGATGCAGGTCTACCGCGGGATGGACGTGGGCACCGCCAAGATCACCCCGGAGGAGATGGGGGGCGTGCCCCACCACCTCATCGACATCAAGGATCCGGACGAGGAGTTCTCGGTGGCCGAGTTCCAGGCCCGGGTGGACAGGCTGGTGCGCGTGATCCACGCCCGGGGCCGGCTGCCGATGCTGGTGGGCGGCACGGGGCTCTACGTGCGGGCGGTGGTGGAGGACTACACCTTCACGGAACTGGAACCCGACCCGGAGCTGCGGCAGCGGCTCCGGGAGGAGGAGGCGCGCAACGGGCCCGGCTACCTGCATGCGCGCCTGGTAGAGGTGGACCCCGTCTCGGCGGCCCGCCTGCACCCCAACGACATCATCCGCATCGTGCGGGCGCTGGAGGTCTACCACCTGACCGGGGTGCCCATCTCCGCCACGCAGACCGCCGCGTTGTCCGAGCCGCGGTACGACGACCTGATGATCGGCCTGACGATGGACCGGCAGCAGCTTTACGCCCGCATCGACGAGCGGGTGGACGCAATGCTGGCCGCCGGCTGGCTTGACGAGGTGAAGCGGCTCCTCCACAGGTACCCCCCGCACCTGAAGCCGATGGAGGCCCTGGGCTACCGGGAGCTGGTCCTCTACCTGCGGGGGATGCTCACCTGGGCGGAGGCCGTGGCCCTGATCAAGCGGAACACGCGCCGCTTCGCCAAGCGGCAGTTCACCTGGTTCCGGCGGGAGCGCCGCCTGATCTGGCTGGACGTGACGACCCCGGAGGCGCGAAACCGGGCCCGGGCCGAGGTCGTCAGACTGGTGAAAGAGAAGTGGCCCTAACAGAGAGAGGGAGGGGCGGATCGAGTGACCAAGGCACAGGCCAACCTGCAGGATGGCTTCCTGAACCTCCTGCGGAAGGAGAACGTCCCGGTGACCGTCTTCCTGGTCAACGGCTACCAGCTCAAGGGACAGATTCGCGGCTTCGACAGCTTCACCGTCGCGGTGGAGGGCGAGGGCAAGATTCAACTGGTGTACAAGCACGCGCTCTCCACGATCACGCCGATGCGCCCGCTTCCCATGACGATCGCCCAGCTGATGCGGGGCGAGGAGGGGCAGGAGACGGAGCAGGGAGCATAAGCAGCGGGGACCGCCGCAGGGCGGTCCCCTTCTTGCTACCACAAGTCCTGCCCGGCCCAGGGGCGGCCGGCGGCGCTGGCCGAGACGGCCTCCTCCAGGTCTGTGCGGGTGATGGCCATCAGCTCCTCCCGGGTGGCGTCGGGCCTGTGCACCAGCCGCAGGGCCTGGCAGCGAATCGCCCGCTCGACCAGGTTCCGGATCGCGCGCGCATTGCCCTGCTCGCCCCCCGTCAGCCAGGCCCTGCCGCGGAGGATCTGGCGCAGGGCCGTACGGCCGTCGGGGGTGAGCTGGTAGTCGCGCCGCCGGAGCATCATCTCGGCGATGGCCAGCAGCTCCTCGGGCGTGTAGTCGGGGAAGTGCAGCATGAGCGAGAAGCGGGACCGGAGGCCCGGGTTCTGGCGCAGGAACCAGGCCATCTCGTCCGGGTAACCGGCCAGGATGAGGATCAGCTCGCCCCGGTGCTCCTCCATCGCCCGCACCAGGTGATCGATGGCCTCCTTCCCGAAGTCGCGCTCACCGCCGCGGGCAAGCGAGTACGCTTCGTCGATGAACAGTACGCCCCCCGTGGCACGCCGCACCACGTCCCGCGTCCGCTGCGCCGTGTGGCCGATGTACTCGCCCACCAGGTCGGCCCGTTCGACCTCGACCATGTGCCCCTTGGGCAGCACGCCCATCTCCTTGAACAGCCGGCCCAGCAGCCGGGCCACGGTGGTCTTGCCAGTGCCCGGGTTGCCGGTGAAGACCATGTGCAGGCTGGTGGGCTCTGTGGCCAGGCCGGCGCGCTGCCGCCTGAGCTGGATCGCCACGTAGGCCTGGATCTCCCGCACCAGCTGCTTCACCTGGCCGAGGCCCACCAGGCCGTCCAGTTCGGCCACGATCGCCTGCACCCGCCGCTCCCGCTCCTGCTCCGACTCGGCCGCCGCCCGGGACTCCTGCGCCGATGCGGAGCGCCGGCGGCGCAGCTCCACCGCCATCTGCAGGGCATCCGCCGGGGTGATCCGGCCCTCCCGCAGCCAGCTGCTGATCTCCTCCATGCGCTGTGGCCTCAGTCTGGCCATGCACTCCACCTCGTGGGAAGGATACGCATGCAGCAGCCGGCTGAGCATGCGGGCCCGTCCCGTTGTCGGAAAGTGGTGCCGAAGGCGGGAACTGGAAACCCCCTCCCAGCCGTTACAACGGTTGGGATTTGTGTTATACTAGTCCCAAGAGATGATGCCACTCCGTTCCCAGAGCGGAGTGGTTCCGTATGTCGGCGAACGCCGGTGAAGGCGTTGAACTTCCAAGCGAAAGGTTGTGATCGTGTGGTTCGGGCACGGCCGCCTTCCGAGGTTGAACGCATTCGCACACGGGTGAGCAGCCGCCTGCGAATACTGGAGGAGCTTCTCAACACCGAGATGGAGGAGTACTTCTCGAGCCCCGGGAGCGCTGGAGGGCAGTACAGCGTGCGCCAGCAACTGCGTCGCTACGTGGAGGTGGCCGGCCAGCTGCTGGACAGGCTGGGCGAACAGCCGGGCGACTCGACCGTGGACGTCGTGTTCATGGACATGCCCGTGACGCTGGTGGACGAGGCCGACGGCAGCGAGGCGGTCTACGTGGTTGTGGGTCCCGACGAGGGCGACCCGGCCAGGGGCCACATCTCCTGTCTGTCGCCCCTCGGGCTGGCCCTCCTGCTCCGGCGCGTGAACGAGCGGGTCGTCATCGACGCCCCCGGGGGGCAGTTCACCTACCGCATCGCCGCGGTCAGTACGGAACCGTTGGCCCAGTGAGAGTTCGGCGGGGAACGACCCCGCCGCCTGCGCGTCTGGCGCCGGCCGCGTGAGGCCTGGCTGCGCCGTGCGTGCTGGTCCGCGTGCGCGGACGGATCATGTTTTAGCCATACACGGGTGCCGGATATTGCTGAAATGACTAGAGCCAACGGGTTAGTGAATGTGGTCACAAGATGGCACCCAAAGGGAATGGCGGCTCAGGACGGCGACCAGTATGCTCCAAGTAGACACGCCCACGAGGAGGGATAGTTCTTGGTCTGGATCCAGCTACTGGTCGTCCTCATCTTCCTGTACCTCGGCGTCCGGCTGGGCGGCGCCGGAATCGGCCTCGCCAGCGGCGTCGGCCTCGCAGCACTGGTCTTCATCTTCAAGCTCGAACCCACCTCGCCTCCCATCGACGTCATGCTCATGATCCTCGCCGTCGTCTGTGCGGCTTCGGCCATGCAGGCGGCGGGCGGCCTTGACTATCTGGTCAACCTGGCCGAGCGGCTGCTGCGCAGCAACCCGAAACAGATCACCTTCCTCGGCCCCATCGTCACGTACCTGTTCACCTTCTTCGCCGGCACCGGCCACGTGGCGTACTCGGTGCTGCCGGTCATCGCTGAGGTCGCCCGCGAGACCCGCATCCGTCCCGAGCGGCCGCTCTCCATCTCGGTCATCGCCTCCCAGTTCGCCATCACCGGCGGTCCGATCTCGGCGGCCATGGTGGCCATGCTCGGCATGACCGAATCCATGGGCATGACCCTGCCCAAGCTGATGCTGATCACCGCCCCGTCCACGTTCCTCGCCTGCATGATCGCCGCCTTCATCTGCAACCACCTGGGCAAGGAGCTCGAGGACGATCCCGAGTACCAGCGGCGCGTCGCGGCCGGCCTCATCCAGCCGGTCAAGCCCAAGACGGCCGAGGAGCTGGCCCGGGTCGAGGTCAAGCCTGGCGCGAAGACCTCCGTGGTCATCTTCCTCCTGGCTGCGATCGCAGTCGTCGTCCTTGGCGCCGTCCCGTCGCTGCGGCCGACCTTCGTCCACGCCGACGGCAGCACGGCGACCCTGCAGATGTGGCACGCCATCTGCATCGTCATGCTGGTCGCCGCCACCTGTATCCTGTGGCTCACGAAGTGCGATGTCGGGTCTCTCGTCAAGGGCTCGGTCTTCCAGGCCGGCGCCAACGCCCTGATCGCCATCTTCGGCATCGCCTGGGCCGGCGACACCTGGTTCAGCGGCAACTCGGCCGTCATCAACGCCCAGCTGGGCGGCGTCGTCCAGTCGGCCCCGTGGCTCCTGGCCATCGTGCTGTTCTTCTTCTCGGTACTGGTCAACTCCCAGGCGGCGACCGCCCGGGCCATCATGCCGCTGGGCATCGCCCTGGGGATTCCGGTGCCCTTCCTGGCGGCCATGTTCCCCGCCGTCAACGGCTACTTCTTCCTGCCGAACTACGGCCCGATCATCGCCGCCATCAACTTCGACTCGACCGGTACGACCCGCATCGGCAAGTACGTACTGAACCACTCTTTCATGATCCCCGGCCTGATCGCCGTCGTCCTCAGCGTGGCGTTCGGCTTCCTGATGCAGGCCATCGTCTTCTGAGCGACCTGACGGCTGCCGGCCCTTCCCGATATGGGAGGGGCCGGCTTTCGTTCTGGGTGGATGCGGCAGCGCAGGCGCGCATTTTTCTGCGCGCCCGATGAACTCTCGGTGGGTGACGGGCGTCGGACCGGCGGGTGATGCAGATGAACAGGACGCCCTTTCTCGAAATGAGCCACGTCGCCAAGGGGTTTTCCGGACGACCGGTGCTGACCGACCTGAACCTGACGGTGGGCCGCGGCGAGATCGTGGGCTTCATCGGCCCCAACGGGTCCGGCAAGACGACCACCGTGCGCCTGCTGAACGGCGTCATCGACCCCGACGGGGGGACGATCACCGTGGGCGGGTACGATCCCCGGGTCGACGGCGAGGCGGTCCGCCGCATGGCGGGCGTGCTCACCGAGTCGGCCGGTCTCTACATGAACCTGACCGGCCGGCAGAACCTGCGCTTCTTCGCCGACCTCTACGGGGTGGACGAGCCCGGTCGGGCCGACGCCCTGCTGGAGGAGTTCGGCCTGTCCGACGCCGCTGACCGCAAGGTGGGCACCTACTCGACGGGCATGAGGAAGCGCCTGGGCCTGGCCAGGGCGCTCCTGCACCGGCCCCGGGTGCTCTTCCTGGACGAGCCCACCAACGGCCTGGACCCCGAGGGCATCCGCATGGTCCTCGGCTACATCCGCCAGTTGAACGAGCGCGACGGCACCACGGTGATGATCTGCTCCCACCTGCTGCAGCAGCTGGAGCAGGTCTGCCACCGCTACCTGTTCCTGCAGGGGGGCAGGGTGGTGGAGCAGGGCACCCTGGCGGAGCTGGAGGCCCGCCACTTCCCCACCGTGACCCTGGAGGTCGAGACCGACCTGGCGCTGGCCGGCGGCGAGTACCGCGGCGTCCCCGCCGCCCGGGTGGGACCGGGGCGCATCGCCTTCACCCTGCGTTCCCGTGACGACGTACCGCACCTGCTGCGCCGCCTGGCGCAGGAGGCTTCGGTCTACAGCGCGGCGCCGGTGCAGCGAGACCTGGAGGCGCTCTACTTCAAGATCAGGGAGGGTACGGCGGATGAATAGAAGAGCGATACTCGCCATTGCGCGGAAGGACATTCAGGCCATCACCGCCAATCTGCAGGTCTGGCTGCCCATGCTGATCGTCCCGCTCATCCTGGGCATCGGGCTCCCCCTGGGACTGGTGCTGGCCTTCCGCTTCGGGGCGGAGTCGCTGGCGCCGGCGGATGTGCAGGCCATGCTGGCGTGGCTGGACAAGCTGCCGGCCGGAGAACTGGCTGCCGTGCTGTCAACCATGACGGAGCTGAACCAGAAGCTGATCTACGTGAGCACAAACTACATGCTGGCCCCGTTCTTCCTGATGATCCCGCTCATGACCGCCTCGGTCATCGCCGCCGACTCGTTCGCCGGCGAGAAGGAGCGGGGCACCCTGGAGACGCTGCTCTTCGCCCCGGTGGACCTGCGGTCGCTCTTCACGGGCAAGGTGCTGGCCTCGCTCGTGCCTGCGGTGGTCATCTCGCTGGTGACCTTCCTGCTCTGCGCCCTCTCGGTCAATCTGGCCGCGTGGCCGCTGTTCCACCGGGTCTTCTTCCCGCAGTTCAACTGGCTGCCGCTGATGCTCCTGGTCATCCCGGGCGTGTCGCTGCTGGCCATCCTCATCAACGTCTTCATCAGCGCCCGCGTGGCCACCTTCCAGGCGGCCTACCAGATGGGCGGCACGGTGGTGCTCCCCGTGCTGCTGCTGGGGGTGGGGCAGGCGACCGGCGCCCTGGTGCTGAGTGATCTGGTGGTGACGCTGGTGGGGCTTGTGGTGGCGGCCATCGATGTTCTGCTGCTCTGGCAGGTGCTTTGCCACATGAACCGGAATCAACTCTTCGCGAGCCAGGTCCGCTGAGGCCGGCCCGACTACCGCAGACCGGCAGGTGAAGCCAGTGGACGATCTGCAGCTGATCCGGCAGGCGCAGCGCGGGGATCAGGCCGCCCTGGCCCGCCTGCTGCAAGCGCAGTACCTGCCGGTGAAGAAGTACCTCGTCACCATCACCTTCGACCGCAACCTGGCGGAGGATCTCACGCAGGAGACGATGATCCGCGCGATCGAGCGCATCGGCCAGTTCGAAGGGCGCGCCCGGTTCAGCACGTGGCTCTGCTCCATCGCCACGCGCCTGTACCTGGACTGGCTGCGGCGGCAGAAGCGGCAGCGGCAGTTGCAGGCGCGGGCGGCGGAGGAGCTCCTGCTGGGGCAGCAGGATACTTCGCCGGAGGTCCGCAGCCTGATGGCGCAGCTGCAGGCCCTGCCCCGGGAAGTGGCGCTCCCGGTGGTCCTCAAGCACTACTACGGGTACACGTACGAGGAGATCGCCGAGTGGATGGAGATCCCGGTGGGCACGGTGAAGTCGCGCATCTTCAACGCCGTGCGCACCTTGCGAAGGGGGCTGGACCAGGATGAGGCGTGACGGGCGTGAGACCCTGGAACCGTGGGAGCGTGCGCTCCGGGAGGGCCTGGACGGCCTCTCGGCCCCCGTGGAGCAGGAGAGCCCGCCCGACCTGGGGACGCTCCTGATGCTGGTGCACGACGTGCAGCGAGCACAGCGGCAGGCGTTGCGCCGCGACCTGCTGCTGTTCCTGGCCGTGGCCGCGCTGGTCCTCGCCGGCGGCCTGTGGGCGATGATGAACTTCCCGCTGCAGTACCTGATCGTCCAGGCCGCGCTGGCGGTGGCGCTGGGGGCCGGGGCGGCCCTCTGGCGGGCGGAGGGGAGGCGGGCCGGCCATGAATGAGGTCGCACAGCTGCCCTGGTGGGCCTGGGTGCTGATCGGCTTTCTGCTGGGGGCCCAGGGAGTCTGCCTCTTCCTGGACAGCCGCAGGCGCGGCGCCCGGGCCTGGTTCTGGGGGCTCCTGGGGCTGGTTCACTTCCCCATGTCCAGCCTGGTCTACTGGCTGCTGGTGGTGCGCCCGGCACGGCGCCGCTAGGGAGCGCGGCGAGCCATCCCGGTCGGGATGGCTCTTTTCGTGGGCGCAACCCTTTCAGGTTTGGGCAGGAACAGGTAGAATAGGCTCGAACCGGCTACTTGGCGATTACTGGAGGGTACACGCTTGAACATATGGGATCAGCTGGTGCCGGACTGCCCGGCACCGATCGCCGCAGCCGCTGCCGCCGCCCTCGAGCGCGTCCGGCCCGCCTGGGCGCAGGTGGACGAGCTGGTGCTGCGCAACCAGGCGCGGGTGCTGGCCGCCTTCCAGGAGGCCGGCGTTTCCGAGGTCCACTTCGCCGCCTCCACCGGCTACGGATACAACGACATCGGCCGGGAGAAGCTGGACGAGCTCTTCGCCCGCGCCTTCGGCGCCGAGGCGGGCCTGGTGCGCATCCAGTTTGCCTCCGGCACCCACGCGATCGCAACGGGCCTCTTCGCCGTCCTGCGGCCCGGCGACCGCCTCATCGCGGCCGCGGGGGCACCCTACGACACCCTGCAGCAGGTGATCGACGGCGCACCGGGGTCCCTCGCCGAGTGGGGCGTGCGCTATGAGGAGGTCCCGCTCAGGCCGGACCTCTCCGTCGACCCGGACGCCGTGGCCGCCGCCGTGCGGCAGCCTGACGCCCGGTGCCTCCTGATCCAGCGCTCCCGGGGATACTCGCTCCGGGCGCCGCTCTCCGTGGCGGAGATCGGTGCGCTGATCCGCAGGGCGAAGGCGGCCAACCCCGCGATCATCGTCCTCGTCGACAACTGCTACGGCGAGTTCGTCGAGGCGCAGGAGCCGCCCCACGTGGGGGCGGATCTGACCTGCGGGTCCCTGATCAAGAATCCCGGCGGCGGCATCGCCCCCAGCGGCGGCTACATCGTCGGCCGGGCCGACCTGGTGGAGCGGGCCGCAGCGCACCTGTTCGCCCCCGGCATCGGGACGGAGGTGGGGGCCAACGCCGGTGTCAACCGGCTGCTCTTCCAGGGGCTCTTCCTGGCCCCGCACGTGACGGGGGAGGCGCTGCGGGGCGCCCAGTTCACCGCCGCCTTCTTCGACCTGCTGGGTTTCCGGGTGCGGCCGGCCTTCGACGCCCCCCGCTCCGACCTGGTGCAGGCGGTGGAGCTGGGCTCCGCGGAGGGCCTCAAGGCCTTCTGCCAGGCCGTGCAGAAGGCGAGCCCGGTCGACGCGCACGTGCGGCCCGAGCCCTGGGCCATGCCCGGCTACACCGACCCGGTGATCATGGCCGCGGGCACGTTCGTGCAGGGCTCCTCGGTGGAGCTCTCCGCCGACGGGCCCGTGCGGCCGCCCTACGCCGCCTACTTCCAGGGCGGCCTCACCCGGGAGCACGTGGTGCTGACCGCTTTGCGCGCCGCGAACGAACTGGCGGCCGCGGGCGTCCTTAGAGCGTAGGCGTTTTCTGTTCTACGCGGGGGAGTGATCGCATGTCTCTCCAGGGGATTGCCTTCATGGCCGCGGTGGCTGTGATGGTTTTGGGCGTGCTGGGCACGCTGATTCCAGCCCTGCCCGGGCTGCCCGTCATCTTCCTGGCCATGCTGGGCTACGGCGCAGTGGAGGGGTTCCGGGAGATGACCCCCGGCTTCCTCATCGCCGCCCTGCTGGTGGTGGCGGCGACGCAGGTGGCGGAGCACTACGCCAGGGCCTGGGGCGCGCGGCGCTTCGGGGCGGGCAGGGCCGGCGCCTGGGGCGCCGTGATCGGCTCCATCGCCGGGCTCTTCTTCATGCCCCTCGGCCTCGTGCTGGGCCCGTTCCTCGGTGCGGCCCTCTTCGAGCTGTTCACCGGACGCCCGGGCGGCGAGGCGCTCCGGGCCGGCGTCGGCGGCCTGGTGGGGGTGCTGGGCTCCGTGGCCGTCAACCTGGTGGTGGCGCTGGGGCTCACCGTGGCGTTTATCGTGAAGGTGCTCATCTAGAGAGGAGGATGCGGTTGTGTCCGGACGCCCGAAGACCAAGGAAGAGGTGATGGAGCGGGTGCGGGAGCTGGACGTGCGCTTCATCCGGCTCCAGTTCACCGACATCCTCGGCCTGATCAAGAACGTTGACATCCCCGCGGAACAGCTGGAGAAGGCGCTGGACGGCCAGGTGCTCTTCGACGGCTCGTCGATCGAGGGCTTCGTGCGGGTGGAGGAGGCCGACATGCTCCTCCGGCCCGATCCGCAGACCTTCGCCGTCTTCCCCTGGCAGGAGCAGGGGGAGGGAGCGACGGCGCGGCTGATCTGCGACGTGTGCCACGCCGACGGCACCCCCTTCGAGGGCGACCCGCGGGGCACTCTGAAGCGGGTCTGCGCCGAGGCGGCGAAGCTGGGCTTCACCATGATGGTCGGCCCCGAGCCGGAGTTCTTCCTCTTCCTGCGGGAGCCGGACGGCCGGCCCACGACGAAGCCCATCGACCAGGCCTCCTACTTCGACCTGGGCCCGGTGGACCGGGGGGAGGAGTGCCGGCGCGACTGCGTGCTGGCCCTGCAGAAGATGGGGTTTGAGATCGAGTCCTCCCACCACGAGGTGGCCCCGGGGCAGCACGAGATCGACTTCAAGTACACCGACGCCGTGGCCGCCGCCGACAACATCGCCACCTTCCGGTTCGTCGTGCGCACCATCGCCATCCAGCACGGGCTGCACGCCTCGTTCATGCCGAAGCCGGTGGCGGGCGTCAACGGCTCGGGCATGCACCTGCACATGTCGCTCTTCCGCGACGGCGAGAACGCCTTCTACGACCCGAGCCAGCCCGACGGCGTGTCGCCGCTGCTCAAGCAGTTCATCGCCGGACTGCTCCTGCACGCCCCGGCCTACACCGCCATCTGCAACCCGCTGATCAACTCGTACAAGCGGCTGGTTCCCGGCTACGAGGCGCCCAGCTACATTGCCTGGTCCGAGCGGAACCGCTCGCCGCTGGTCCGCATCCCGGCCCGGAGGGGCCGCTCCACCCGCATCGAGCTGCGCTCGCCCGACCCCGCCTGCAACCCGTACCTCGCGCTGGCGGTCACGCTCGCGGCCGGGCTGGACGGCATCAAGCGGGGGCTGACGCCGCCGCCGGCGGTCAACCGGAACATCTACGCGATGACCCCCGAGGAGCGGGAGGCCGAGGGCATCGGCATGCTGCCGCAGAGCCTGCGGGACGCCCTCGTGGCGCTTGAGGCCGACCCCGTGATCCGGGAGGCGCTGGGCGAGCAGGTCTACCGCCGGTTCGTGGAGGCGAAGTCCATCGAGTGGGAGATCTACCGGTCGCAGGTCCACCAGTGGGAGCTCGACCAGTACCTCTCCATCTTCTAGGGCGTGACGCGGTCACAGGAAACAGGAAGCCCGGCGGGAGCCACCGCTCCCACCGGGCTGTCTGTTTTCGCAGTCAGCTGCGCCCGAATCAGTGCATCCGCCGGACGAGGCCGACCACCTTGCCCAGCACCTGACAGTCGGGCACGATGATCGGGTCCATGAAGCGGTTCTCGGGCTGCAGCCGGATGTGGTCCTGCTCCTTGAAGAAGCGCTTGACCGTCGCCTCGTCCTCGATGAGGGCCACGACGATGTCGCCGTTGTTGGCGTGCTGCTGCCGCTGCACCAGTACGAGGTCGCCGTCGAGGATGCCCGCTTCGATCATCGAGTCGCCCTGGATCTTCAGGAAGAAGAGGTCGGACTCGTCCGCACGGACGAAGTCGGAGGGCAGCGGGAAGTGGTCCTCGATGGTCTCCTGGGCCAGGATCGGCTGGCCCGCCGTCACGCGGCCCACCACGGGAACCGTGATGGTGCGCTGGAGCTTCGTGGTGCTTCCGTCCAGCACCTCGATGGCCCGGGGCTTCGTGGGATCGCGGCGGATGTACCCCTTCTCCTCCAGCCGCGTCATGTGCCCGTGGACCGTGGAGCTGGAACTGAGGCCGATCGCCTCACCAATCTCCCGCACCGAGGGGGGGTAGCCCTTCGTGCGGATCTCGTCCTTGATGAACTGCAGGATCTGGCGCTGTCGCTCCGTCAGGGACTCCGGCATGCAGCGACACCTCCTGAACTGACGGCGAGCGCACCCGCGATCCGGCGTCCACTCGCCCTTATCCTTCCTGCGCGGTCCGGTTGGGTAGATTGTACCATATGACGGGCCTTCTGCAAACGCCTGTTCGAAAAAATGTGGTCAGGGGGGTTGACCAGAACGTTCATTCGTGATACCCTCAAGGCGAACAGAGGTTCCGCTGGCTGCGGCGATGTGTTCGGGCGAGGGAGGGTTCACGATGGCCGCGACGTACGTAGAGTCGAGGAGCAGGAGGGTCAGGCGGCGCACGCCCAGGGCGGTCCGCCGTGCCCGCACGCTGGCCGTGCTGTTTGCACTCACGGTGTGCGCTGCCGTACTGCTGTTCCCCCGGCTCGTCCACACGCAGTCCCACGAGCCCCCGACGGGCGTCCACCACACGGTGGCGTACGGCGACACGCTGTGGGACATCGCGGTCGCCCACGCGGGCAACCGCGACGTCCGGGAGGTCGTCTACCAGATCCGGCGGCTGAACGGCCTGTCGTCGGCCGAGATCCACCCGGGTCAGGTGCTGTTCATCCCTACGGAGTCCGGCGGGCGCTGACGCGCGAGGGAGGGTGAGCTCATGGCGGTGGTGGTGCAGAGTTTCGAGGGCAGGCTGCCGGCCGAGCTGTACGAGCGGCTGGTGCGGCTGCGCCAGCGCTACGCGCAGGTCCTCCGGGCCGCGGCGGCCGGCGACTTTGGGGACGAGGAGCAACTCCGGGCCCTCAGCAGGCGTGTGGGGCGCCTGCTGGCGGAGACCGCCCGCACGCCGGTGGAGGAGCGCGGCGGCCTTCCGATGCTCGAGATCTCGCTCTCCGTGGACCGGCTCTTTCCCGAACTGCGCGCCTGGAACCAGCGCTTCGCCCAGCACTACCGCCCCGAACGGCGTGCAGCCGGCTGGTAGCGATCCAGCTTAGAACCGTTAGAAATCGGGTCCACACCTGAGGGTGTGGGCCCGTCTTTGTCGGGCCTTTCAGACGGGGGCTGGATTGACCTGGGTGGCAAATACTTTGCTATAATGAATCGCACATCTGATGCTCGAGGCTTCCAGGTATCTGGAGGAGCCGAACGAACGTCTGTAGTGTCAGGGCGAGGTGATGACCTGTGGTCTGTCCGGAGTGCGGCACACGGCTCGAGGAGGGCGGGCGCTTCTGCCACGGCTGCGGCTGGGATTCGCAGGAGGCAGCGGCGGCGCGCCGGGCCGCGGAGCTGGCGCGGCGGCCGGCCTGGAAGCGCTGGGTATCGGGCATCTCGCTCGGCGTGCTGGCCGCGGTCGTGCTGGTGATGCTGCTGGTGCCGCGCACGGAGGCGGAGACCGTGCCGCAGGTGGGCACGCCGGCGCCCGACTTCGCGCTGGAGACGCTGGACGGCGACGCCGTCGTGCGCCTCTCCGACCTGGCCGGGCAGCCCGTGGTCATCAACTTCTGGGCGACCTGGTGCCCCCCGTGCCGGAAGGAGATGCCTGACTTCCAGCAGGTGTACGACAAGTACAAGGAGATGGGGCTCCGGTTCTACGCCGTGAACGTGGGCGAGTCGCGGGTGGCGGTGCGGGACTTCGCCGAGCGGCTCGGGGTCGACTTCCCGATCCTGATCGACGCCGACGAGAGCGCCCAGCGGGCGTACCGCATCCTCCCGATTCCCGCGACCTTCTTCATCGACCGTGACGGGATCATCCGCGGGGTGTACCAGTATCAGATGTCGCTGCCGCAGATCGAGGCTGAGGTCGGGCGCCTGCTGGCCCGCTAGGAGGAGTCGATGCCCATGGCCACACCGAACCTGTTCCTCGCCTTCGGCGCAGGGGTGCTCTCGTTTGTCTCCCCGTGCGTCCTGCCGATCTACCCGTCTTTCCTCAGCTACGTGACCGGGGTTTCGGTGGCCGAGATCTCCGCCGGTTCCCGCGCCGTCCGGGTCCGGGTCCTGAAGCACAGCCTGGCCTTCTTCGCCGGGTTCTCGGTGATCTACATCGCCCTGGGCCTCACGGCCAGCGCGCTGGGTTCCTTCTTCTACAGCAGCCGCTCCTGGCTGCCGGTGGCGGGCGGCATCTTCGTCGCGGTCATGGGGCTGACGCTGATGGGCGTGCTGCGCATCCCCTTCCTGATGCGGGACACGCGCCGCCAGCTGGCCAGCCGCCCCGAGGGGTATCTCGGGTCAGCGCTGATCGGCCTCACCTTCGCAGCAGGCTGGACGCCCTGTATCGGCCCGATCCTGGGCGCGGTGCTGGCCCTGGCCGCCACAAGCCCGGGCTACGGGGGCCTGCTGCTGCTGGCCTACTCGGTCGGCTTTGCGCTGCCCTTCATCGGCATGGCGTACGCGCTGGGCTCCGTCCGCAAGCTGGCGCAGTACTCGCTGGCGATCGAGCGGGTCGGCGGCGCCATCATGGTGGTGATGGGCATCATGCTGGCCACGGGCACCATGGAGCGCCTGTCGGCCTGGCTGCTGGAGGTTACGGGGTTCACAGGATTCTGATCGCAGCAGAGGGGGGGACTCCGGTCTCCCCCTTAAGCAGGGGGGAGTTTCGCTGGCCGCTGTCAGTGCAGCCAACTGCCCGGCCTGCCGCCGCTCGCTCCCAGTGGGGGCCCAGTTCTGCCCGGGTTGCGGACTGGCGCTGGGAGAGAAGGAGCGGGTGCGGCAGCCGGAGGGGCCGAGCCCGTGGGTGGTCCTGCTGGACCGCACGTGGGACTTCTTCGCATCCACCAAGGTGGCTTCCGTCCTCATCGTGCTCATCGCCGCGGCTTCCATCCTCGGCACCTTGATCGAACAGGAGTCCCTGTACCAGGACTGGAGGCCGCCCTATCTCTACTACCCGGACCGCTACGGGGAGTTCTGGGGGAACCTCTTCATGCGGCTGGGCCTCACCCACACCTACTCGTCGGTATGGTACGCCGCCCTGATCCTGATGCTGGTCATCAGCCTGATCATCTGCTCGCTGCACCGGCTGGTGCCGCTGCACCGGCAGCTGGTGCGCCCGCAGGTCTGGAAGCTGCCCCACTTCCTGCGCAAGCAGCAGGTGGTGCTGGAGGCCGGGGTCAGCCTGGGGGAGGCCGAATCCAGGCTCAACAGGGCCGGGTACCGCATCTGGCGGGACCGGGAGTGCCTGTATGCCGAAAAGGGCCGCCTGAGCCGGTACGGCCCCTACATCCTGCACATCGGGCTCCTGGTGGTCTGCTTCGCCGCCTTCGCCAAGGCGCTGCCGGGGTGGGACGAGTCACAGGACGTCTGGATTCCCGACGGGCAGACCGTGAAGGTGCCGGGAACGGACTTCGCGATCACCAACCACCAGTTCACCATCGAGCTGTACGAGAACGGCATGCCGTCCCGCTACGCCACCGACGCCTCCATCCTCGTGGAAGGGCAGGAGGTCGTGCGGAAGACGATCGAGGTGAACAAGCCGCTCTCGTACGGCGGCTGGGACATCTATCAGGCCTCGTGGCGGGAGGAGCCCGGCGTGGCCCACCTGCGGCTCGTCCACGCGGAGACCGGCCAGGTGGTCACCAGGATCCCCTTCGACCTGCGGGATCCGGCGCCGGAGTACCCGATCGAGGGGACCAACCTGAAAGTCGCCGTCCGCACGTATCTGCACGACTTCATGCTCGATCCGGAGACCAACCAGCCCACCAACGCGTCCTACGAGGTGCGCAACCCGGTGGTCATGGCCGAGGTGGTGACGGCGGATACCGAGCAGGTCCTGGGCCGGGTCGCCCTGGTGATCCTGGGCGATGTGCCGGCGGTCTACGCCGGACCGTACTACCTGGAGGTGGAGCGGGTCGACACCCGCTGGTACACCGCCCTGAAGCTGCACCAGGACAAGACGGTACCCTACATGTACGCGGGTCTCGCAGTCGTCTTCATCGGCATGTTGATCACGTTCTTCATTTTCCACTGGCAGGTCTGGGTGCGGGAGGAGAACGGGGGGGTTCTCATCGGCGCCCGGGCGTACAAGAACCGGTTCGGACTGACTCGGGAGATCCAGCGCCTCTTCGGCGCACCCCAGGGGGAGGGGACGGAGCGAAATGACACCGCGTAACGCGTTTCTGCTCGATCTGGCTCAGTGGCTGTTGTTCGGGGGTTTCGCAGCCTACCTGATCGCCTTCCTGCTCTACGTCTCGGGGACGCTGGGGCGGCGAATCTCGGGGGGCACCCGGTTCGAGCGCACCGCCGGGCACGGCACCGTGGCCAACGTGCTGGGCGTGACCTTGCACGGGCTGGCGATCCTCGCCCGGTGGCAGGGCTCGGGTTTCTGGCCCACCTCCAACATGTACGAGTTCATCGGCTTCATGGCGTTCTCCAGCATGGTGGCCTTCCTCGTGCTGCACCGCATGTACCGCCTGTACATCGTCGGGGCGCTGGTCACCCCGGTGACGCTGTTCTTGCTGGCTTACTCGTACGTCTTCCCGCCCGAGGTGACGCCGCTCATCCCGGCGCTGCAGTCCATCTGGCTGCCGCTGCACGTCTCGCTGGCGGCCCTCGGCGAGGGGTTCTTCGCCGTGGCGTTCGGCGCGGCGCTGCTCTACCTGCTGCGAGTGCGCGGCCTGGAGCTGGCGCGCAGCCGGGCTGCAGCGGAGGCGGCCAGCGCGCTGGAGGGAGGGGCGGTCGCCGGCGCGGCAGGTGCCGCGGCAGCGGCCGCGCCCACGGAGACGGCCGACCAGCGCTGGGAGCGCCTCTGGGGCGTCCGCCTGATGGAAGTCCTCTTCTACATCATCCTGGTCATGGTCGGCTTCACGCTGCTGGCCCTGATCTTCCGCTGGTCGGGCTTCCAGTGGATCTTCGCCTCGGGCAGCACCTACCACCTGCCGCCCATCATCGGGCCGTGGGGCGCCGAGGTGGGGGAGAAGGGGTCGGTCCTGGGCGTCCCGTTGCCGGCGGTGGTCGTACCCTTCGGCTGGCGGGGCAAGCACCTGAACACCCTGCTCTACTCGCTGGCGGTGGGCGGGCTCCTCTACTGGGCGATCCGCCGCTTCGTCGCCCGCGGCCGCATCGGCGACGCCCTGGCCGTGCGAGTGGGCGGTGACCCGGAGCTGCTGGACGAGATCAGCTACCGCGCCGTGGCCATCGGCTACCCGATCTTCACCCTGGGCGGCCTGATCTTCGCCATGATCTGGGCGAAGGAGGCCTGGGGCCGCTATTGGTTCTGGGACCCCAAGGAGACGTGGGCGCTGATCGCCTGGCTGGTCTACTCCGCTTACCTGCACTTCCGCATCAGCCGGGGCTGGGAAGGGCGCAAGTCCGCCTGGCTGGCCGTGCTGGGCTTCGGGGTGGTCCTGTTCACGCTGGTGGGCGTCAACCTGTTGATCGTCGGCCTGCACTCCTACGCAGGCGGAGACTAGACTGGGGAGACAGCGAGAGCCTGTCCGCCGGGGACGACCGGCCGGACGGGCTCTTTCTCTACGCGCGCGATCGGCGGGTTCGCATACCGCTCATTCCCACTGCAGAGACTACCGGCGAGGCGCGGCCTCCGGCCGCAGGCGATTTGGAAGGAGAGCGGCGGGGCAGGTCATTCCACCGCCCACGGCTGGGATTGGAGGAGAATGCGGGCATGACGGTACACGGTGACCTGGAACGGGCGATTGCCATGGCGCAGGCGGCCCGGGGCAACTATCTGCTCTTCGCGTCGCAGTCGGAAGACGAGAAAGCCCACCAGGTCTTCAAGCAGATGGCGGAGGACATGGAGCGGCACGTCATGATCCTTGAGTCCCGCCTTCAGTACCTGGGCCAGTACAACCAGCTGGTCGGGCAGGCACGGGGCCAGCAGGGGCGGGAGCAGGGCCACGCTGGCGGGCATGACGGCCGCGGGCAGGGCGGTAACCAGCGAGGCGGTCAGGGCGGCGACCGGTCCCCCGGCCAGGACCAGGGCCGCGGCGGCAACGGGCAGGGCCCCTGGCAGCAGCAGGGACAGGACGGCGGCCACGGGCAGGGCCGGTGGGGCGCGAGACCCCAGGGCGGCGGTGATGGCCAGGGCCGGTGGCAGCAGGGGGGCGGACAGGGCGGTTCGCAGCAACAGGGAGACGGTCAGGGTAACTGGCAGCAGCAAGGGAGTGGCCAGGGCTGGCAACAGCAGGACCAGGGCGGCGGCAGCGCCCAGGGGGCCTCGTGGCAGCAGGGCCGGGGCGCCGGCCAGAACCAGGGCGGCGGCAGCGGGCAGGGCACCTGGCGGCAGCAGGGCCAGGGCCAGAACGGCGGCCAGCAGCAGATGAGCGGCGGCGATGGCGCGCTCTTCGGCGGGAGCGGTCAGGGCGGCTGGGGACAGCAGGGCCAGGGAGGCAACCCCGGTCAGAACCAGGCATACGGCCAGCCCAACAACCGCGAGGGTTGCGGAGGAGACGAGCCCCTCAGCACCGGCCAGGGCGGCTAGCCTGCTGCGCAGCTGGCCTGAGAGACAGGTCCCTGCAGGAGGCCGGGCGCCTGGCGGCGAAGTATCCCGCACACCAGGCGCGGCCTCAGGCCGCAGCAGAAGGGATCGAGGCCATCGTTGCGGAACCCCGGACAGGACGAACAGCAGGAACGCAGGCGGGCGGCAGAGATTGCCGGCCGCCTTCTGGAATGGTATGGGCGCCACGGGCGCGACCTGCCCTGGCGCCGCACGCGCGATCCGTACCACATCTGGGTCTCCGAGGTGATGCTCCAGCAGACCAGGGTGGAGACGGTGATTCCGTACTACGAGCGCTGGATGGCGCAGTTTCCCACCCTCGAGGCGCTGGCCGGGGCCCCCGAGGAGCAGGTGCTGAAGGCGTGGGAGGGGCTCGGCTACTACTCGCGCGCCCGCAACCTGCACCAGGCGGCCCGGGAGGTGGTCTCCCGCTACGGCGGCAGCGTGCCGGACGATCCCGAGGCCGTGTCCCGGCTGAAGGGGGTGGGGCCCTACACGGCCGGGGCCATCCTCTCCATCGCCTTCAACCGGCCGGTGCCGGCCGTGGACGGCAATGTCCTTCGCGTCATCGCCCGCCTGTACGCGATCGCAGACGACATCGCCCTCCCCGCGACCCGGAAGGTGATCACCGAGCTGGTGAGGGCGATGATGCCCGCGGGAAGGTCGGCCGACTTCAACCAGGCGCTGATGGACCTCGGCGCCACGATCTGCACCCCGCGCTCGCCCCGGTGCCTGCTCTGCCCGGTGCGGGAGGCCTGCGAGGGCTTCCGGGCGGGCAGGGTTGGCGGACTGCCGGTGAAGGGGAAGGCCAGGGCCCCCCGCCCCGTCGAGCGGGTCGCGGCCGTGGTGGAGCAGGACGGGCGGCTGCTGCTCACCCGGCGACCGCCGGACGGGCTCCTCGCCGGGCTCTGGGAGCTGCCCGGCGGCGACGCTCCCCCCGGGCGAAGCCCGGAGGACGCCCTTCGAGCCGTTCTTTGGGACGCCTTCAGGGTGGAGGCGGTGGTGGGGGAGCACCTGGTTGACGTCACGCACGCCTTCACCCACCTGGTCTGGTACATCCGCTGCTACCGGGCCGAGCTGGGACCCGGCTGTGAGATCCCGGAGACGCCGGACCGGCGCTGGGTCGCCCCGGAGGAGCTGAAGGACTACCCGCTGCCCACGGTCCAGCGCAAGGTGCTGGCGGCACTGCATGAAGCCAGGACCCCCGGCGTAGGATTGAACGGACGGGACATAAGGTCCGCCGAAACCGGGGGTGTCATGCGTGAGCGATGAGATGGAGCGGCTCCTGGCCGATGCGCTCAAGGCCGACAGACCGGTGCTGGTCGACCCGTCGGAGGACGAGCTGCGGGCGGCTGCGGAGAGGCTGCGGCGGGAGGGCCGGCTGACCTGCAAGCGGTGCGGGAAGCCGATCGAGGAGGAAGGTTTTGTCACCCATCGCGTCAACTTCGGGCCGCGGCTGCAGGTGGTGGTGCACCTTCACGCGGGCTGCGATGACGGTTCGCTGTTCCGGCAGGGAGAGACCCACGCGGAGCCGGTACAGCGGGACCGCCGGTGAAGGCTTGCCAGGGCCGGCCGTTCCCCTCGCAGGGGTGCGGCCGGCCCGTTCTGCGGTCAGAGCCCGCGCGCCTCACGCCCCGCTGCCCACCAGGACACCGCGCGCTCTTCCGGGTCCAGTCCCGCCGCCGGCTCGTCTAGGATCGGGTGTTCGGGGTCGTGGGCGATCACCTGCGCGACCCGGACACGCCGCAGCATGTCGCAAGAGAGGTTGCTGAGCTGGCTGGCGGTCTTATCCAGGAGCCCGACGCGCTCGAGCGCCGTCTCCGCAGCCTCCCGCACCCGGCGGTGCGGCACGCCGGAAAGGAGGGCGAGCGCCTCGACATAGTCCCGCACCTGTAAGCTGCTCGGCGGCTGGAAGGACAGCGGCAGGTGACCCACCCGCAGGCGGCAGGACGGCTGACGCACCGTGTCTGCGCCCAGGAGCCGCACCTGGCCGTCGGACGGGGCCAGCAGGTCTATGGCGAGGCGCATGAGGTGATGCCGCCTCTGCGCCGGGCGGCGATCGCGGCGATGGCGCGATGCTGGCCGTAATGGAAGTCAACTTGGTCAAGGACCAGCGGAGCATCCATCCGCAGCAGGTCACCTCCGTGAAACGAGTGCCGGCTCTGCAGCCGTGCCCATGAGGCGACCTTCTCGCCCTAGTTCACCGTGCCGGGACCTGCCTGGCTGCCGACCACGGGCATGCACATGCGCCCCGCCGGTGTCCAGCCCGGAGGGGGTGGCCGGCCAGGCGCAGGGCGACAGAGAAAAACAACGTCCGATAATATATGTTATGTAGAGAATAGGGGTTGCACAGGAAGAGAGGGTGATTCTGTGCGAGGCTGAAGTTCAGCCCCTACGGGCCTCTCTGGGTTCCGCATCAGACGGTCAGGGTGCAGTGCGGAACGCTTGTGGTGCTGCGACATGCTGTACGGATCACGCCTCGTGCGTCACGCCCGAGTCGGCCCGCCCTCCACCGGATGCGGTTCGCTGAGGTCGTCGAAGCCGACGTTCCGCAGGGCCACGCGCCGCAGGGCCCGCTCCAGTGGCGGGACGTTGAAAGCCAGGCGCAGTTCGTCCGGGACGGACGGGTCAAGCGCAGGAACCGGTCCTCGCTGGCCGCCGCGAGCCAGCGGGCCCGTTCTTCACCCGCCCCGAGGGCCAGGATGCAGCGCTCGCGCGCCAGCAGGGAGTCCGCCGGGGTCCGGCCGTGACGCAGGATCATCGCCGCGTGGTACCAGTCCCCAGCGGCGCGCAGCCTGCCCTCCCGCAGCGCCCATTTCACGGCGGCTTCCCGAAGACGGGCCCCTGCTTTCCAGTTCCACCCAGGCGATCTCCTGAGCTCGGAATTGTGCCCGATCTGCCTGAACAGACGCTCCGTCTCGGGGCCGTTCTTCATCCTGAACGCCTCTACAGCCTCACCACCTTGACCCGCTCTGTCAGAGTCTTCGTGCTCGTAGAACGAGGCACCTTCAGGGGGGAGTGCCGTCAGCGGGGCGCGCTGGGTACCCCCTCCCCCTATCCGACACCGCGGCCATGTGAAGCACCGCGCAACCAATTGGCCGCTCGTTCGTTCATACCTGGTAGGAGGTGTGTGTTGTGCTCCCTTCCTCCTTGAGGTGGTGTGCAGTCGTGGCCATCGCGCTGGCCCTGCCCGTGGCCGGGTTGACCGGCTGCGGCAGCCGGACCCAGCGGCCGGCTCCGCCCGCCGGCCGCGTTACGAACGAGCGCGCGCTGACGGTCGAAGAGTATCCGATCGTCGCCGACAGCGTGGACAAGCCTACCCACTTCGGCTTCTTCGACCGCGTGGGCCCCGAGATCCTTGCGAAGCGCAAGGCAGTCCGCGATTCCGGCTCGCAGCCCGACGTGGCGGCCATGAACCAGGATCTGGCCCGCTTCGGTTACGCGCTGCGGGTCGAGGGGCAGCCTGGCGCGCCCGCAGCCGAGGAGGCCAGATACGGCCTGTACAGGGGCGACGAACTGGTCCTGGACGGAATCCGCGGCGATCAGATGAGCCCGGTTTTCCTCAGCGCATCCGGGACAGACTGGTTCTTCAGGGCCTACACTGATCACGCGGGCGGCGTGGTGATCCGGGCGGGCAAGGTTCTGGAGTGGGACGAGCAGCAGCATATGTGGACGCGTCCAGTCTACCTGGGCGACGACCTGGCCTGGGTCACGGCCAACGATGACTGGAGGAGCTACCGGCTCGAGCGCGAGGGCAAGACCGTGTTTGAGGGCCGCATGCCGCAGCCCTTGGTGGACCTGCCGTTCAAGGGGCTGGTCGCCTGGGATGCCCACTGGGCCGTGGAGGTCGATGGCGACGTCGTCGTGGACGGGCAGAGCGTCAGAGAGGCCAACGGCTATGGCGAGGTCTTCACGCTGAACCTCATCAAGGGCCGGCCGTTCTACCTCTATGAGGAGGATGGCACCATCCGGATCTGGTACGACGGCCAGACGGCGGAACAGACCTACGATGAGGTGGTACACTACAGGTGCTGCGAGCCGGCGGCGTTCAACCCCCGCGCCAACGACAGCATGGTCTGGTTCTGGGCGCGGCGGGGCGATATGTGGTACTACGTCGAGGCGGGAGTCTACGACTAGCGGCGGGTTGCTGTGAGCCCCGGGCCCGTGCGTGCTGCCCACAGGAACTGGTACGCGTGCGCCGGTCCCGTTGGCGCTGCGTCGGCACTCCGGCCACCGCCCAGACGGACAACGTTTTTGATGCGCAGGCGGACATCGGCTCACACTGCTCACGGGTTAGCGCAACGCGAGTGTACAAAAAGTTCCCCATGCGGCTTGTTTCCGATCCGGCGACCCCGTATCATGGAAATCGGCCCCAATCGGAGGGACAAAGGAGAGGATCTCATGGCTGTGCGGATCAACCCGTACCTCGTGCTCAATGGCAACGCTGAGGAGGCCATCAAGTTCTACGCGGAGGCGCTCGGCGGCACGATCCACGGCATCATCAAGTTCGGCGACAACCCCTTCCCCGGGATGCCCGAAGAGGTCAAGGACCGCGTGATGCACGCCCACCTCACGATCGGCGACTCGGCGCTGATGTTCTCCGACACCTATCCGGGCCAGGAGTACACGGTCGGCAACCAGGTCACCGTCACCCTCCAGGTGGACTCGGTTGCGGAGGCCGAGCGCCTCTACGCCGCCCTGGCCGAGGGCGCGCAGAAGATCGAGATGCCGCTCCAGAAGACGGACTGGAGCCCCGCCTACGCCTCGCTGACCGACAAGTTCGGCATCCCGTGGCAGCTCAACACCAACGCCGAGCACTAGGTGCAGGACATACCAGGCCCGCCGGACGCACCGGCGGGCCCTTTCGCACCCGTGCCGCCTCTGGCGACGGATGCCTCGGCGGGCGGCTGCGGATCGGGCTCCGCCACGGACGCCGGGTCCCCGGACACCACCCGGCTGCGGGCCCGGACAACCGAGGCGGGCAGAAAGGATCCCCGCAACATGAAAAAGGACCACCGAGATTCGGTGATCCGCAGTTCGCTTTCAATTCCCCTCGCCCCTACTTCCCCTCGGCCGGCTGCGGCTCGGGCGGGGTCGCCCGGCGCATGCGGAAGTTGAGCCGGTAGCCGTCCGTCAGCAGGTGGACCTTCAGCCCGCCGGGCCGGTCCTCCGTCGGGGCGGTCCGCTCCCACGGGTCGAGCACCGTCACGGTCGACTCGCCCAGCACCTTCGCTTCGCCGTCGGTCACCAGCAGCGCCGTGCCCGCGTCCAGGCCGGCGCCCAGCATGGCCGAGGCCTCCGGCGCCGACATCGCCCGCACCAGCCGGCTGAACCGCCAGGCGCCGCTGAAGCCGGCGTCGATCAGCAGGGCGGGCAGGATGCCCAGCCCCACGGTCACGCCCTCCTCCGCCGGGTGCGGGAAGAGCCGGCTGCCGAAGAGGGAAGCGGCGGCGTCCATCCCCACCAGCAGGCGGCCGCCCTGCACGTGTTCCCGCAGCGCGTTCGCCGCTGCCGTCGCATGGAGGACGTGCAGCCCCCGGGCCGGGCTGTCGCCGCAGAGCACAATCGCATCATACTCCCGGAGCCGCGCCACCCACGCCGGGTCTGCCGCCTTCTCGCGGGAGTCCAGGAGGAGCGGCTCCACCCGCTTCATGCCGAACCGCGTGAAGGGGCGTGCCGCAGCAGCCGCCTCCTCCTCGGGGTTCGCCGTCGCTGCGGCGGGCACGACGGCCACCCGGGCCGACCGGCCGCCGGCCATGTGCAGCGCGGCCACCACCGCCTCGTCGGGTACGGGGGTACCTCCCATCAGAATGACCGGACCCGCAGGGTACTCGGCCACGGCCACGTCGAGATCGCACTCGGGCCGCCCGTCGGGGCGCCCGTTCCTGCCTCGCTGGGCTGCCGTACGATGGCGGGCGAACCAACCGCGCAGGCCCCCCTGGGGTACGACGATCGACTTGAGTAGGCTGGAGGAGAGTTCCGACGTGATGGAACCCAGGCGTTCCAGGTTCACCGCGCGATCACCTCCTGTGGGTTGGCACTCCCTCTAACTCTATTGCGACCGGTGTCGCTGTTAGCCCTCAGATCCACTTGATCTCCGCCTCGTCCCCGTCGGCCACCGGCGTGACGAACTCGGCGTCTCGCCCGTTGAGCCGCATGATGAGCTGCCGCATGCCGGGCGGCGGGGTTGTGGCGACCCCGGCAGCCACCAACAGGCTCGCGAAGATCGGCGGCTCGTCGCTGGTGGTGACGGCGATGTGGTCGTCCGCCCGCAGCGGCTCGTCATGGCCGGCCACCTGCCCGTTCACGCGCACGGTCACGCCCTGGGCCGGCAGCCGGTGCTCCGCGCCGTTTACGCGCACCCGGACTGCGTGGCCGCCGGCGATGCGGGCCGCCAGCGCGCCGGCCGTGGGCGGTGGGCACGGCTCTACGGTCAGGGAGTCGCCCGGCGCCAGCGGCGACTCCAGGGCCGCGGGCGTCGCCGGCCGGCCGTTGTGCGATACCAGGTATCGCTGCCAGGTAACAGATTCGGGTTTGCCATTCAGTGTATACGAAATGACCTGTTGTGCCAACGCATCGCTGAATCCCAGGCAGGCCAGGGCGTCGGATACGGTGCGCAGCGGCCGCACGACCACGGCGTCGTTGTCCTGCAGTTCCCGCTCCGGGCCCGCCGGCTCGCCGTTCACCGTCACCAGCGGCGGCACGGTCACCGCGTCGCCGTTCAGGACCAGCTCGGTCTGCACGCACGCCTCGGGCGCCACGTCGGCGACCGTGGCGCGGCCGGGCTCGCCCGGGGTGCCGGGCTCGACCTCGATGCGGTCCTGGTGCTGGACCTGCGCCTCCAGCCCCGCGGCCTCGCCGTTGACCAGGATGCGCGCCGGCCGGCCGAAGGTCCCGGGCACGATGCGCAGCTCTCCGTTCACGGTGACCGTGAGCCCCTTGCCGATCGTGCCGTGCAGCTCCCGGATGGAGACGCCCGCCGCGAGCAGCGCGTCCGCCACGGTCAGGCGGTTGGGCCGGAAGAGCCGCACCCCGCGGCCGTTGACGTAGACGTAGGCAAACCCCAGCGTGGAGTGGTCCCGCGCTGCCACGGCGATGCCGATCGGGGTGATGCAGTCGGGGCCCTTCAGGATGTTCCTGGCCCCCTCCACCCCCGAGATGGCGTCCCGGCCCCGTACGGCCACGCGCTGGGCGGGCAGGCCGATCTCTGCCGCCAGGCACTCCGTGAGGCTGGGCGTCATGGATCCGCCGCCCACCAGCAGCACCGCCTGGGGCGGCTTGCCGCTGTTGAGGGCCAGGATGCGCCGGGCGATCTGGCCGGCCAGCCGCCGGACCGCCGGCTGCAGCGCCTGAACCATCGCCTCCCGGCTCTCCCGGTGCGTCTGGCCCAGGATGTCGGTGAACTCGACGGACTCGGCCGCGCTGATCTGCCGCTTCACGCGCTCCCCGACCTTGAAGTCCAGCAGGTAGGCCTCGGAAAGCGCCTCGGTGATCTCGTCGCCTGCGATGGGCACCATGTCGTAGGCCACGACGGCCCCCGCGGCCGTGAGGGCGATGTCCGACGTGCCGGCGCCGATGTCCACCAGCGCGAGGTTCAGGTGGCGCATGGACTGCGGCACGGCCACGGTGAGCGCGGCGATGGGTTCCAGCGTGAGGGCGATCATCTCGAGCCCGCACCGCTCCACCACCGCCACCAGCGAGTCAACCACGCCGCGGGGCAGGAACGTGGCGATCACGTCGACCTCGGCCACGGTGCCCCGCTGCCCCACCAAGTTGGCGAGCGGGAACCCGTCCAGCACGCACCGGGTGACCGAGTGGCCGACGTAGTGGTAGTCCTGAGGGCGCTCGCCTTCGCGCAGCACCTCACTCAGGGCGGTCTGTGCCGCCTGGACGGCTTCCAGTTCGAGGCTGAAGACCTCCTCGGCGGTCAGCTGCGTCAGGCCGGAGAGCTGGCGGACCGCCTCGCCGCGCACGGTGCGCAGCGCACGGCCGGCCGCCGCGACCGCCACGTCGCGCAGCGGCTCGCGCACGCGGCGCTCCAGCTTCCTCTTCACCTGGGAGACGACCTCGGCCACGGCCATGACGTCGTGAATCTGCCCGTCGAGCATCGAGCGCTCCGCGTGCTCCATGACCTCGGCCGCCAGGATCTTGAGCCCCTTGGGTCCGCTGGTGGTCACCAACCCGGCTACCTTGCGCGTACCGATATCGAGGGTGAGCAGAGCGCGTGACGACACCGCTCGGACCTCCTTTGTGGCAAGGTCTTACGCTGCACAACGCAAAACATGCCATTGATTCGACAAAGTATCGCTGCGCTCCTTCACCGCATCGGCACGCACGGACAGACGGCGACAATCCCCACCAGACCGCAGCAGCAGACATAATGCGCGTCCCGAAGTTGAATACTAGGTGCGTAAAACCGAGGGAGGTGGCGCACCGTGGCTCAGTTCACGCCCACCGATCGGGTTTACCGCATGAGCTCCTGGACCGCTTCAAGTGGGAGGTCGCCCGCCAGGCGGGCCTCGCCGATCAGATCGTGCAAAAGGGCTGGTCCGAGATGAGCTCACGCGCCTGTGGCCACATCGGAGGCCGGATCGGCGGTCGCATGGTCAAGGTGATGATCAGGTACGCCGAGCAGGCCCTGGCTGAAGGCTCCGCTGCCATCCGGTAGCGGGCCGCCTCACCAGGCGGGGGGCGCGCACCTCGCCGATCACATAATGAACAGGCCGGCGGGAAGCCGGCCTGTTCCGCGCTCACGCGCCGAGCGCCTGGTTGTAAGTCTGCAGCGCCTCCTCGGCCCGGCCGAGCCGTTCGAGGCACGCACCGATGGACCAGAGGTGCTGCCGGTTTTGCGGGTCGGTGGCCACGGCCAGGCGGTAGGCGTTCAGGGCCTGCTCGTAGCGGCCCAGCGCAAAGTAGCACGCCGCCTGGTTCGCGCGCGCGGCCGCATCGTCAGGCGCCCGCTGCAGCGCCTCGTCAAAGCAGGCCAGCGCCTCGCGGAACTTCCCCACCTTCATCAGCAGGAGACCCTTGTTGTTGAGCAGGGTGGGGTCGCCCGGCGCCTTCTGCAGCGCGGTGTCCAGGATGCTGGTCGCCTCCGCGATCATCCCGCCCTCCACCAGGGCGGCGGCCAGGTTCCCCAGGGTGAGCGGCGAGTCCGGCTCCAGGGCGCTGGCCTGCCGGTAGGACTCGATCGCCTCCCGGGTGCGGCCGGCCCGCATGAGCGTGTAGCCGACGTTGTTGAGCAGCGTCGGATCCGACGGCCGGAGCCGCACCGCATGCAGCAGGGCACGGAGCGCCTCGGCGGTCTCGCCCGTCTTCTGGAGCGCCAGGCCCAGGTTGGCCCAGACGGCGCCGTCGGTCCGCAGGAACCGGGCAGCCTTGCGGTAGGCCCGAGCCGCCTCCTCGTGCCGCCCGAGTTCGCTCAGGCAGAGGCCCCGCAGGTTCCAGAGCGCGCCGCTCTTCGGGCGCCCGGCCAGGGCGCCGTCGATGAACACCAGGGCCTCCTCCGTGCGCCCCTGCGACAGCAGGAGCCGGCCCCGGGCCACCCACAGGTCAGGCATGTCGGGACGGAGCCGCAGGCCGGCCTCCAGGTGGGCGTGGGCGGCGTCGGTCATCCCCGCCCGCGCCAGCGCCTCGGCGAGCCAGCGGCGCAGGACGGCGTTGGACCCATCGCGCCGCACCGCCGGCGCCAGGAGTTCCACAGCCTCCTCGGCGCTCGAAGCTGCCGCCGGCACCTGCACGAGCAGCACGCCGAGGCGTGCGCGCAGATCGAGCCGGTCGGGGTTCGCGGCGACGAGCTTCCGGCAGCGCGCGATGGCGGGGCCGACCCGGCCGGTCCACAGGGACAGCGCAACGAGTGCCCATCCCGCCGGTGGGCGCCCGTGCCAGGGGAGAGCCGCCAGGTCCGAGAGCAACCCGGTACCACGCACCCGTGCGGGGACTGGGGTAGCAGCTTCCGTCATAGCCGTTGCCTCCCGGTAATGAGACTGCTGCCCCCCATATTTGACCACGGACGGCCCCATTCCTGCCAGTGTTGGTAAAAATCGGTCGACAAGGATGTCGTTATCTGGCTGTAATTGTCGACAGCGCCACTCCCTTTGGCGGTTCGATTCGCTCCAGCGGGGCGACGCGGTAGCCCGCCGCGCGAGCCCTGTCGAGCAGCGGCGCCACGGCCGCGAGGCCCGCCGGCTCGTCCAGGGGCAGCATCAGCACCGCCCCGGAGTAGAGCGCCCGTCCAGCCAGCTCCGCCAGCCGCTGCGGCCGCGTATCGGGCTCCAGGAAGAGGGCGGCGTTGGACCAGAGGAGGACGCGCATCCCCTCCTCCTCCGCCAGGGCGACCAGCCTGCGGTCGAACCGGCCCAGGGGCGGCCGGAACAGCTCTGGCGCCGCGCCCGCGGCGTCGCGGATGGCCTGGCTGGCGCGCCTCAGCTCCTCCCTGGCGTCCGCGGGGCTCATCCGGCGCATGTCCACCTCCCGGTACCCGAGGCTGCCTATGGCGTGCCCCGCTGACCGGATGCGCCGGAGGTCGGCGGGACGGGCGAGCGCTTCCTCGCCGGTCACGAAGAAGGTGGCATGCACCTCGGCCTCCTCCAGGAGGACCAGCAGCGCGTCCAGCGCCTCAGGGGCGGGCAGGTGGTGGAACGTCAGGGCCACCTCGCCCGCCGGCGCGGCGGGAGCCACGCCGGACTGGTCCCCGCTCGCGGCCTGGTAGATGAGCAGTCCCGATTCGGCCCGTATCGGGCCGGGCCCTTCCGCGCCGTCCGCCGGGAGGACCGTGCCCGCGTTCGACCGGGCACCCTCCTGTGTGGTTCCGACGGCGGTGGTCGTGGGCCGGGAGTCGCCCGCATCGGCCCGGTCGATCGACACGCGAGGGGGCCGGCCGGCGGCAGCCTGCGCCCGTGAGACGCTCTCGCCGACCTGCGTAGAGCCGGCATCGAGGTCCTCACCCCAGGCGCCGGTCCCGTCCGAGTCAGCGCCAGCGCGAGCCCCTGTCGGAACCTGCGCGCGAAGCGCCCCGATGGTCAGGCGGCCGGCCAGCCCGTCCACCTCGAGCCCGAAGTGGCGCTGGGCGGCCTTCACCGCGGCCTCGGTCAGCGGTCCGAAGATCCCGTCCACGGGCCCGGGGTCGAACCCGCGCGCGTGCAGCAGTTCCTGCAGCGCTGCGACCGCCTCGCCGGTGTCGCCGTAGCGCAGGGCGCGCACCTGCACGACCTCGGCGAGCCGCTCCTCAGGCAGGAGCCGGTAGGCGATGGCGGATGCGGGCAAGGCGGCGAGCAGCGCCAGCGCGACCAGTACGGAGGGATACTTCATGGGGCGATCCTCCTTCCGGGGGTATCTCACCCATCAGTCTCCCCCGCACGCACCTTCTGTAAACCGCCCGTCAGCTCCGGCGCAGGTTCACGGCGGCGACTCCCGCCAGCGCGCCGGCGCCCGCGCCCAGGAGGAGGCCCCGCACCGCACCCGCGATGCCGGGCAGGTCGCGGAAGATGCCGACGAGCACGATGGCCGCGGCGATCAGGGCGATGCCGGCCAGCAGACCGTGGAGGAAGCCCCCCCTCCCGGCCACCCACGCCGCCCGCAGTCCCGCCAGCCCGGCGGCCACGCCCTGCACCACCAGCGTCCGCCCCGCCTCGGCCTGGGGCGCAGGCGGGAAGCGGAAGTCGAGAACGCCCAGCACCAGCGCGCTCACCACGAGCAGCAGCAGGCCCCACAGCACCCCGGCGGCCAGTGCCGTCACGTCCACGGCCGGCCCGGTCCCGTCTGCCCCTCGCATAGCATCATCTCCCTCGCATGGCTTGACCCATCTATATGGGTGCAGATTGCGGGGTATGCACAGGGGCTGCCTCCTGCGCCGTGGGCCCTGCCGGTCCACGGTGTGCCTGTGACGACGGGGCGGGTGGGTGCAGCTCAGCGGCGGTTCGCCCCGGCCAGCCAGGGCTGCACCTTCTCGTCCCACTTCTTCACCACCACGAGCCAGGGGCCGAGCACCACGTAGGCGGTGAGCGGCATCAGGATCACCGCCCAGGGGTTCCAGCCGGCCGCCCAGAGGAGCGCGCCCAGCGCCACCACCGGGCCCACCACGGGCCAGAACTGGAGCCCGGCGCCCTTGCTGCGCTTCTTGAAGTCGGGGTACGGGATCGACGAGATCATCAGGTACGAGAGCAGGAGCATCGCCGAGGGGATGACGTGCGGGGCGGGCGCCGCCGTCGTCTCCTGCAGGAAGTAGAAGGCCATCGTCGAGAGCAGCGTCCCCGCGGCCGTGATGGGCACGCCGACGAAGTAGCCGCTGGTGGCGATCACGTTGAACCGGGCCAGCCGGAGCGCGCCGCAGAGCGGGAACACGATGGTGACCGCGAGGCCGAAGTAGCCGAGCTGGTAGAGCGCCATCTGGTGCAGGAGCACCGCGGGGGCCACGCCGAAGGCGACCACGTCGGCCAGGGAGTCCAGCTCCCGGCCGAACTCGCCGTCGGCCTTCAGCCAGCGGGCCAGGCGGCCGTCCAGGCCGTCCGCCACCAGCGAGCCCACGACCATCAGCGAGGCGAGGCGCCACTCGCCCTGCATGGTGAGAATCAGGCTGCCGACGCCGAAGGCGAGGTTGGCCAGCGTGAACAGGTGCGGAAGGCTGGAGAGACCCTTGCGGCTCCGCTCCCTGACCCACCGGCCCCCGCGTACCGCCCGGATCCGCCACCGGTGCCGGTCTCGCTGGTCACCTATGCCGAAGTTCACTGCGGTAGCCTCCCTATCACCGTCTTGCCGCCCGCCACCCGGTCGCCGGGACCGACCAGCACCTCGCTGCCGGGCGGGAGCCAGAGCTGCGTGCAGGAACCGAACCGGATCAGGCCGAAGCGCTCCCCCCGCTGGAGGCGGTCGCCCACCTGCGGCCAGGTGATGATGCGCCGGGCCAGGAGCCCCGCCACCTGGCTGACCAGCACCCTGTGCGGCCCGGAGACCAGCCCGAGGTAGGCTCTCTCGTTCACCTCGCCCACGGTCTCATCCCACGCGGCCAGGAACTGCCCCGGCACGTACTCCCGATAGCGCACCTCGCCGGCCACCGGCGCCCGGTTGATGTGCACGTCAAACACGGAAAGGAAGATCGAGACGAGGATGGCCCGGCCACCCATGAACCGCGGCTCCTCCACCTCCCGCACGAACATGACCCGGCCGTCGGCGGGGGAGACCACCAGCCGCTCCCCCTCGGGGATGGGCCGCTCGGGGTCGCGGAAGAACCAGAGGACGAAAAGTGTGAGCAGGGCCGGCAGCAGGGCCAGGGCCCAGTGGACCAGCAGTGCAAGCAGCGCCAGGATCAGCAGGGCGGCGGCGAACGGCCACCCCTCGCGGGCGATGATCGGTCGTCTCATGCGGGTACTACTCTCCTAAGAATACATCAATACGGCCCCGGAAGGCAGAATGGTCAGAAGGAGATTTCCCAGCTGCGGATGCGCTCAATCTGGTCGTACCGGGTGAGGTCGAGCTGGATCGGCGTCACGGAGATATAGCCGTCCTCCACCGCCGCCACGTCGGACTCGCGCCCGTTGCTCACCTCGGCGAGTTCCCCGGCCAGCCAGTAGTACTCCTGGCCCCGCGGATGCACCCGGCGCACCCACTGGTCGCGGTAGAGCCGGCGGCCCACCCGCGTCACCCGCACGCCCTTGATCTCCGACCGCGGCCGCGCCGGGACGTTGACGTTGAGCAGCGTCCCCTCGGGCAGACCCTCCGCCAGCACCCGCCTGGCGAGCCCGGCGGTGAAGTCGGCGGCCACCGAGTAGTCCTCAGCCGTGTGCGAGTCCAGCGAGACGGCGATGGCGGGAACCCCCAGGATCGGCCCCTCCAGCGCGGCGGCCACCGTGCCCGAGTAGAAGATGTCGGTGCCGAGGTTGGCGCCCCGGTTGATGCCGGAGATCACCAGGTCGGGCCTGCGGGGCAGCAGGGCCTCGATGGCCAGCTTGGCGGCGTCGGCGGGCGTACCGGTGACGGAGATGCACGGCGCTGTGGCGCCGGGGATGTTCACCCGCACCGGGAAGAGCGGCCGGTACATCGTGATCGCGTGGCCGCTGGCGGAGCGCTCCCGGTCGGGGGCGACCGCCCAGACCTCCAGCCCCTCCTCCCGCTCCATGCGCGCCCTGAGGGCGTTGATGCCCGGCGCGAAGATCCCGTCGTCGTTGGTGAGCAGCACCAGCGCCATCCACCGTTTCCCTCCGAGCAGAATGCTGTGTTCCGTTAGTCTCCCCTGCGCCCGTCAGCCGTCGACAGCCATATTGAGCCAGGCCAGCGCCCGGTCCAGTACCCGCTCGGTGGGACCCATGTAGAGCGACGGGCCGGGCAGCGAGCGCAGGAACTGCGTGCCGTAGCGGGTCACCCGCGGCGAGAGCCGCGTGTCCAGCACAATGACCACCCCGCGGTCGTACCGGGTTCGGATCAGCCGGCCGAAGCCCTGCTTGAACCGGATGACCGCCTGGGGCAGGCTGAGGTGGGCGAAGCTGGAGAGCCCTCTCGCCTCCAGGTCCTCCATGCGGGCCTCCATGACGGGGTCGCCGGGCGGGTTGAAGGGCAGCCGCACCATGATCACCGTCGTCAGGCCGTCGCCGGGGATGTCCACGCCCTCCCAGAAGGAGGCCGAGCCGAAGAGCACGGTGTTCTGGGCCGACCGGAACTCGGCGACCAGCCGGCCGCGGGAGCCGTCGAGCCCCTGGCCGAGGAGGAGCAGCCCCTCCCCCTCCAGCTCCTCCTTCAGCTCGGCGTAGACCTGCCGCAGCTGGCGGTGGCTGGTGAAGAGGACCAGGGTCCGCCCGCCCGCCCGGGGCAGGAACCTGCGGAGGAAGTCCGCCGTCGCCCGGGTGAACTCGCCGCCCTCCTTGGGGTTCGGCAGGTCCTCGGGCACCAGCAGCAGCGCCTGCTGCCGGTAGGTGAAGGGCGACGAGAGCACCCCTTCCCGCAGCCTGTCCGAGGGAAGCCCGGCCAGGCCCAGGCGGTGCTTCAGGTGATCGAAGGAGCCGCCCACCGAGAGCGTGGCCGAGGTCATGATCACCGAGCGCAGCCGCCCGAAGAGCTCCGCCCGCAGCAGGTCGCCCACATTGATGGGCGCCGAGCGGAGCGCCACCCGGAGCCGGTCGCCCCGCTGGGCCGACTCGATCCAGGCGACCTCGCCCTCCCCGGGGCGGAGCAGGACCTCCTCGATGGCTTGGGCACTTTGCATTAGAATACCATTCTGCTTCTGAATGTCAACGAGTATCGAATCTGCGTCCCGAAGGGGCGGCTCCAGGGTCTCGAGGGACTCCAGCAGCGCCGTCAGCCCGCCGGCCAGCGTGCGCAGCCGGTGGACGGCGTTCGCGCGCGCCTGCTCGAGGGCCTCCCAGAGCGGACCTGTGCGCACTGCGTCGGTGAGGCGAAGGGAGCGGGCGTTCCCCTCCTCGTCGCTGCCGCCCCTGGCCTCCACCAGCTGGGCGCAGAGGCGGAAGAGCTCCTCGGCGGCCGTACGGCAGCTCAGGGTCAGCTCCACCAGCTTGTCCATCATGTCCTCGTGGGGGAGGCCCACGGGCGGCCTGGCCGGGATGGACCGGCCCCGCGGCAGCCTGCGCCGGAGCTGCGGCAGCAGCCCCTGCCCCGCGGCGCGGAACAGGTAGAGCAGCGCCCCGAGGATGTCCCAGTTTTCCAGGTTCACCCCGAGGTTCTGCGTGGCCACGGCCTCCAGGTGGTGGGCCTCGTCGATGATCAGCTGGCGGAACGGCGGGAGGATCTGGTTCCCCGTGGCGATGTCGGCAAACAGCAGGGCGTGGTTGAGCACCAGAACCTGCGCGTCCTTCGCCCGGCGCCGGGCGCGGAAGGCGAAGCAGTGGCTGCGGAACCACCTGCATCCCGGGCCCAGGCAGGTCTCGGTCTCGGACTGCACCTCCCGCCAGAACCGCTCCTCGTCGCCGAGGAGGTTCAGCTCCGACCGGTCGCCGGTCTCCGTCTCGGCCAGCCAGCCGGCCAGCCGGATGTGGAAGCGCCGCTCCTCCGGGGAGGTCAGGAAGTCCGCCCCGGTGGCGGCGTCCTCCCACTTCCGCAGGCAGATGTAGTTGCTGCGGCCCTTGACCAGGGCGGCCTGGACGCCGTCCAGCGGAGTGCCGGCCAGGGCCGCCTGGAGGAACGGGATGTCCTTCTCCCACAGCTGTTCCTGCAGGGTGATGGTGTGGGTGGAGATGGCCACCTTCTCGCCGTTGGTGCGTGCCCAGGCGAACGCCGGGACCAGGTAGGCCAGGGACTTTCCCGTGCCGGTGCCGGCCTCCAGCAGGAGGTGAGCGCCCTCGTTGAACGCGCGGGTGACGGCCTCGGCCATCTCCTGCTGCTGCGGGCGATGCTCGTACGCCGGAAAGGCATCGCTGATGACCCCGCCGGCGCCCAGCACGCGCCGGACCTCCGCCGCGTCGATGGGGACCGGCTCGTCGAGGGCGGGCTCCTCGTCGGGACGGTGCAGCTGCCCCGGGAAGGGCCGGATCCACTCCATGATGGGCTTGGGCTGCTCGCCTCTGGCCTCGCGGGCCTCCAGCTCCGCCCGGAAGAGCGGGGCCAGGGACCAGCCCGCCGGCTCCCCGAGGGCGAGCACCAGGCGCAGCAGCCCCACGTCCATGCGGCTGATACGCTCCAGCAGGGCCAGGAAGAGCTGGCCGCAAGCGCGGGCGTCGTCCTCCGCCCGGTGGTGGTGTGTGAGCGGCAGTTCCAGGAGGTCAGCCAGCGTGGCCAGGCGGTGGTTCTTGGCGCGCGGCAGGGCGACACGGGCCAGTTCGGCCGTGTCGTAGCTCCAGTTGGGCAGGCTGCGGCCGGCCCGGGCGAACGCGGCCTGCAGGAAGGCGACGTCGAAGGGGGCGTTGTGCGCCACCAGCGGCAGGTCGCCCACCAGCTCGGCGAACTCCGGGAGCACTTCCTCGAAGCGCGGCTTGCCCTGCAGCATCCCCGGATGGATGCCGGTCAGGTTCTGGATGCGCTGCGGCAGCGGGCACCCGGGGTCGATCAGGCGGGAGAACGAGGCCGTCTCGACGCCGTCGTCAAAGCGGACGGCGGCCACCTCGATCAGGCGGTCCCGCTCGGGCGATGTACCGGTGGTCTCCACATCTATCGCGACGAAGGAGCGCAGCCCCATGCGGGCTGTCCCCCTTTCTGTGTGCATACCCATCCATTTTCACTTCGAGTCCGCCGCCCGCATCTCCTCCGCCGCACACCCACGACTAGTCCAGCCGCTCCCAGAGCCAGTTCGCCAGGGAACCGGCCCCGGCGAAGGGCAGGGCGAACCAGGCGGCGGCCGGCCAGAGGCGCGTCCACGCGCCGGCCCAGCCGCCCCACCAGGTCAGGTTGGCCCCCGTCAGTGCGGCCACGTAGCAAAGCGCCAGCAGGGTCCCGGCTGCGAGGCCGGCCGCCGGCGCCGGCAGCCCGTACAGGTTCACCAGCGCCCGGGCCGCCAGGACTGACGCCGCAGCGACGGCCCCGTACACCGTGAAGAGGGACCAGAAGGCCGGCGTGCCGGCGAAGGATTGCAGCGCAGTCCAGAAACGGGGCGCCTGCTCGACGGCCCCCGCCGCCAGCAGCACACCCGCGAAGGAGAGCAGCTGTCCGGTGACCGTACAGCACAGGAACCGAGCCCAGCGCGGCATAGGCAGACCCCTCCCTAGCACTTACTGCCCGGATGGCCCCTGCGGTACCCAGGGGGTATAATGAGGTGACCGATCACACTCTCCGGGGGGTTTGAACCCATGCGTGTGGACGTCTATCCGACCGTGCTCAACATCCCGCCCGCCGAGGACCTGGCCGGCCGGGTGGCCGTGGTGATCGACGTGCTGCGGGCGACCACGACCATCTGCACGGCGCTGGCCAACGGTGCAGACACCGTCGTGCCCATCCTCACCCCGGAGGAGGCCTTCCAGGTGGCCGCGGACAACCCGGACCGGATGTTCCTGCTGGGCGGCGAGCGCAAGGCGGTGCTGATCCCCGGCTTCAACTACGGCAACTCGCCCCTGGAGTACACAGAGGCGCGCGTGAAGGGCAGGCCCATCCTCTTCACCACCACCAACGGCACGCGGGCGATCCGGCGGGCGGCGGGGGCCGACCGGGTCTACATCGCCTGCCTGCTCAACGCGCCGGCCGTGGCCAGGGAGCTGGCCCGGCTGGAGCAGGACGTGGCCATCTGCTGCGCCGGCACCCACGACCAGTTCTCGCTGGAGGACACCGCCTGCGCCGGCGCCATCCTCCACTTCCTGGCCGCGGCGGGGGCGCCCGTGGAGACCAACGACATGGGCGTGGTGGCCCGCGACCTGTTCCGCGAGTACGACGGCAGGCTGGGGGACCTGGTCCACCTCTCCGAGCACGGGCAGCGGCTCGCCAAGCTGGGCCTGCAGGAGGACCTGCTCTTCTGCGCCCAGCTGGGCAGGCTCACCATCCTGCCCGTCTTCACCGAGGGCCAGGTGGTGCTGCCGGATTGATCCGGCACCGGCATGCCGGCGTCATTTCGCCCTCGGCAGCTCCACGTCCACGGCGTCGCTGATGATCTTGTACACGTCGTTCAGCAGCGTGCCGAGCCGCTGCTCCGCCATCAGGTAGTCGCGGATGTCCACGTCCTGTGACAGCACGCTGTAGAGCCGTTCCAGCCCCTCCTTCTGCTCCTGGGTGAGCTCCTTGCCCTGGAGCACCTGGGCCTGCAGCTCCAGCTGCCGCTTGTGGAAGTCCTCGATCATCTTCTCGGCCGATGCCTTGCCCTTGATCTTCTCCCGAGCGGCGACGAAGCTGCGGTACTCGTGGCTCTCCTTCAGCGCCCGGGCCAGGCTGTGGGCGTGATCGTACACGTTGACCATTGTCGCGACACCTCCAGAAAGCTAGTGTTCGCCCAGGGCAGGGGTTTCCCTTCAGGGCGGGCCCTCAGGCGCCGGCCACCCGGAGCAGACTGATCTCGGGCGGGCAGAGGAAGCGGACGGGCGGGCCCGACACGCCGATGCCCCTGCTGGTGTAGACCTGCAGCGCCATCCCTTCCACCTGCTGCAGCCCCTCGGGGTAGATCCGCCCCAGGGGCGGGTAGTGCAGCGCCCCCACGCCCGGCAGGCGAACCTGTCCGGCGTGGCTGTGCCCGCTCAACTGCAGGGCGAAGCGGCTGAGCAGCGGTCGGGCCGACCCTCCCAGCAGTCGTCCAGCCCAGCCAGCCAGAGGTTCCCGGGGCCGAGGGGGAGCCTGCGTCCCTCGTTCACCAGCCCGAAGACTCCCGCGTCCTCCAGTGCCGCCTGCACGCGGGCGGGACCGGCGCCGTAGTCGTGGTTGCCCAGCACCGCGTATACGCCGAGGGGTGCACGCAGTCCGGCCAGGGTGCGCGCGGTCGCCCGCAGCTCACCATCCGAGATGTCGTCGTGCATCAGGTCGCCGCCCAGCAGCACCAGGTCCGGCGCCAGACGGTTCGTCCTGGCCACGCCCCGCTCCGCCAGCCGGTGGGTTGCCCAGTGGCCGACGTGCAGATCGGTCAGCAGGGCGACCTGCAGCGGGGGGAACGGGCCGGTCGGTGCAGCCACCCGAACCGCCACCCGTTCCACCCAGAGCATCGTCCGCTCGACACCCGCCCAGCCCAGCAGTCCGAGGGCTCCCACCAGCCCGGCCTGGAGCAGCTGCCTGCGGGTGATGCGCCCGGCCAGCGGACGCGGGTCCGTTTCGCCCATTGCGCCATCTCCTGCCTTCAGTCCAGGTCGTACACGTATATGTTTGACGTAAAGCCCCCCTGCCCCCGCTCCTTCCGGGGCGCCAGGAGCAGGCGGGAGACCAGCAGCCGCCGCCCGTCGGGCGAAAACTGCGGGTGGAAGTACATCGCCCTGGGGTCGTCTGCCAGCAGCCGCTCCGCGGTGCCTGTGGCCAGGTTAAGCAGGTAGATCCCCGTTGCCGTGCGCGGGTTGCGGTAGGCGACCAGCTGCCCGCCCGGGTGCAGACCGGGCATGATGCCGCCCTCGGTGGTCAGCCGCTCGGGCTCCCCTCCGCCTGCGGGGACCCGGTACAGGTCGTACTCCACCCCGCTGGCACGACGCGGCCCACCGCCGAAGATCAGCCAGCGGCCGTCACGGCTGACCGCCAGCCCGCCGGAGATCAGCTCCCAGCCCTCCGGCGCCCGAAACACCACCTCCCGCTTCCCCGGACCCGTCACCCGGACGATGCGGTCAGAGGTGGTGTAGTACAGTGCGCTGCCGGTCGGGTCCCAGGCCAGGTAGCCGATGGCGCCCGGCTCCCGGGCCAGCACGCGCGGCGGCCCCGCCGGCCGGCCGCCCTCATCCAGGGTGAGTTCCATCACCTGTGAGAGGCTGTCACGGGTGGATAGCCGGACGAACGCCAGGCTCCGCCCGTCCGGCCGCCAGGCGGGTCCCGCGTCCCAGGACGACGGCTGGCTGGTCAGCACCCGAACGGGTCTGCCCGAACCCGGTGCCAGCAGGATCTGCCCGTCGCGCATAAAGGCGATCGCCTTGCCGTCCGGCGACCAGGCGGCGAACCCGTCCATCGCCGCGCCCTGGGTCACCGGGGTGAGGTGCGCGGCGAGCTCGCCCCCGGGTCCCTCGGACGCAGCACCCTCCTGCGCCTCCCCCGCCGCCGGGACGCTGCCGCCCGCAAGGCGCGCCAGGTCGCCGGCCAGCAGCAGCCGGAACAGGAGCACCATGCCGAGGAGCAGGAGCAGTCCGTGCAGGTGTGGACCGCCAGCAATCACCGGATAGATGGACTGCGGGCGTGCGCTGCCCGCCACCGCGCGCCGGATGCGCTGCATGCTTGTCGCCCCCCCGTCCTCACTGGATTATTCCGGAGGCGGGGGGGCTAGTACACCAAGCATGAAACGGGGGCTTCCCGGCGTATGGAACAGGTGGGACAGCCTGACCCGTCGGGGGATCGGAGGATGGGCGATGCGTCACCTGCTCTTGGTGGCCGGCGCGGGCGGCCTGATCGCCGCGGCGCTCTGGCTGGGGGCGGACCGGGGGGACCGGTTGAGCCACACCCTGGTGCGGCCGGCCGTGATGGCCCTGCTGGGCCTCCTGCTCCTGGTTCTGCTGGGCGACGAGCCCCGCTGGTCGTCGGCCCTGGCCGCCGCGGCCGCAGCAGTCGGGCTGTGGGAGAGCTACAGCGGCGTCTACCAGCTGCTCTACCGCCCCGTTGCCCGCACGGGTCCGGTGGCCCAGGTGCGCACAACGGGGCGGTGGCTCTTCAACACCCTGGGCAACTTGGTGCTCCTCAACCTCTCGGCCCAGCTGGTCTTTCCCCGCACGTTCGAGTGGCGCGGCCTGCCCGCCACCGCCCTGGACGTGGCCTACTTCACCCTGCTCACCTTCGCCTCGGGCGGGTACGGCGACGTGATCCCGGGCACCCCGCTGGGCAAGGTGCTCGCCATGGTCACCAGCCTCAGCGGGCTGCTCTTCGCCACGATCCTCTTCGCGGCCCTTTTCCACCGGCTGCGGGCAGAATGAAGCGCACCGGCCGGGCAGGTCCCGACCGGTGCACAGCAAGCGCCGCAGAGGGAAGGGCCGGCTACCGGGTGAACGGCTCCGAGAGTGCGGTCACCCTGTCCAGCGCCTCCCGGGGGACCTGCACCGTGCAGGCGGAGACGTTCTGCGCCACCTGCTCCGGCCGGCTGGCGCCGACGATGGCCGCCGTGATGCCGGGGCGGGCCATGACCCAGGCGAGGGTCAGCTGGGGCAGGGTGACGCTCGCCTCCGCCGCCACCGCCTCGATGGCCTCGGCCAAGTCGAAGTTGGCGTCCGTCAGCCAGCGCTGGGCGAACCGCGGACCCTGCGTCGCCGCCCGGGAACCCTCCGGCGGCGCCTGGCCCCGCCGGTACTTGCCGGTGAACAGGCCGCCGGCCAGCGGGAAGTAGACGATCTGCCCGACCCCCTCGGCCTCGCAGGCGGGGATCACCTCCTGCTCGATCCTCCGGTTGGCGGGGGAATACTCGGGCTGGTTGGAGATGAACCGGGCCCAGCCGTACCGGTCGGCGACGGCGTTGGCCTTGACGACCTGCCAGCCGGCGAAGTTGGAGCAGCCGATGTAGCGCACCTTGCCGGCCCGCACCAGGTCGTCCAGGGCCCGCATCGTCTCCTCGATGGGGGTGGTCGGGTCCCAGTTGTGCATCTGGTAAAGGTCGATGTAGTCGGTCTGCAGGCGCCGCAGCGAGGCGTCCACCGCGTCCATGATGTGCTTGCGGGAGGTGCCCCGGTCGTTGGGGCCGTCGCCGGTGGGGAACCAGCACTTGGTGGCGATCAGGGCCTGGGAGCGGCGGCCCTTGAGGGCCAGTCCGATGATCCGCTCTGACTCGCCGCTGCCATACATGTCCGCGGTATCGATAAGGTTGATGCCGGCGTCCAGCGCGGCGTGGACGATGGCGATCCCCGTCTTCTCGTCGCTGCGGGTGCCGAATGCGTTTGTGCCCAGCGCCATCTGCGAGACCTTGAGACCGCTGCGGCCAAGGTTGCGGTATTCCATGGTGCGACTCCCTCCTGTTCAGCCCGTCGCGCTTACGCCTGCACCACCCGGGCCGCCGCCTCGCGCACCCGGGCCAGGATCTCCTTTCCGTCAGCCTGGGTCAGCTGGCCGTTTTCGTAGACGATGCGACCGTCGACCATGGTCATCGCCACATCGCTGGGCAGCGCCGAGTAGGCGACCAGGGCAAAGATGTCGTGGTTCGGCGTCAGGTGCGGCCGCTCGGTGTCGATCAGGATGATGTCGGCCCGCTTACCCGGCTCCAGCGACCCGATCTCCGCCTCCATCCCCAGCACCCGGGCCGCCTCGATGGTGGCCATGGAAAGCGCGTCGTAGGAGGTGAACAGCGCAGGATCCCCCTCCAGCTCCTTGGCCTGGATGGCGCCGATCCGCATCTCGGAGCCCAGGATGTGGAGCATGTTCTCGGAGGAGGCGCCGTCGGTGCCGAACCCCACGGCCACCCCCCGGCGGCGCATCTTGCTCACTGGCGTGCGGCCGGATGCCAGCTTCAGGTTGGAGACCGGGCAGTGGCAGACGCCGGTGCCCGTCTCGGCCAGGATGGCGATGTCGTCGTCGTCGGCATGGACGCAGTGGGCGGCCACGACGCGGCGGCCCTTCATCAGGCCGAGGTCGTACACGTGACGGATGGGGGTCTTGCCCCACTGCCTGCGGGCCTCCTCCACCTCGCCGGCGGTCTCGGAGAGGTGGATGTGGATGCCGATGCCCAGCTCGTCCGCCAGCTCGGCGCAGGCCAGCAGCGTGTCGGGCGGGCAGGTGTACGGGGCATGCGGGCCGACCATGAACGTGATCCGGCCGCCGGCCTTCCCGTTCCACCGGTGGAACGCCTCCCGGCTCTCCTCCAGGCGGGACAGCGCCTCGGACGGCCCGCCGACGGCGATGATGCCCCGGGCCACAATGCCCCGGATCCCCGTGTCCTGGATGGCCCTGGCCACCGGGTCGGCGGGGAAGTACATGTCGAGGAAGGTGGTGATGCCGCCGGAGAGCATCTCGTAGGCCGCGAGCGCCGTACCCCAGTAGACGTCTTCAGCGGTCATCTTCGCCTCGGCCGGCCAGACCCTCGTCTCCAGCCACTCCATCAGCCGCAGGTCATCGCCGTAGCCCCGGATCAGGGTCGTTCCGGCGTGGCAGTGGGTGTTGACGATGCCGGGCATGACGATCTTGCCCGCGGCGTCGATGCGGCGGGCCTCCGGCGCCGCGGGTGCCCCCTCCCGGGGCCCGGCGTAGGCGATACGGCCGTCCTCCACCAGCACGACGCCATCGGCAAACACATCCGCACGTCCGGTCATGGTGAGCACCGTGCCGCCCTCAATCAGAATCCGGTCCATGCCAGTCTCCCCCTTCATGCGCACCATCTTTGGCCAAGGCCGTTGGCAAGCAACTACAGGGTGATTGTACCGGATACCATACCCTGGGACAAGGTGTGGGTGTGGGTGCAGCCGGCCACCGGGGCGGTCCGGATGCAGGAACGGCCGCACCGCAGTGCGAAGTAACATTGTTCACAGGCTTGACCGGCCGAGACCCGAATTCGCGAGGTGAACGGGAGCGTGAACTGCACTTGAACTCTGCCGAAGCAGCGAGTCCCCACAGCGCAAGCAGCATCATCATCATCCCGGCCCTGGAGCCCGCACAGGCGTTGGTGAAGTACGTCCACGACCTGCGGGCGCGCGGGTTCAGCCAGATCGTCGTGGTGGACGACGGCAGCAGCCCCGCCTGTGCCGGGATCTTCGCCGCCCTGGCTGAGCTGCGGGACTGCGTTGTGCTGCGCCACGAGGTGAACCGGGGCAAGGGGGCGGCCCTGAAGACGGCGCTCCGCCACTGCCTGCAGCAGGGTTGGCAGCAGGTCTACCGGCGCGTGATCATGGTCGACGCGGACGGCCAGCACGCGGTGGAGGACGTCTGCAGCATGGCCCGGGCCTCCCACGAGCACCCGGACGCCTACGTGCTGGGCATCCGCGACTTCAACCAGGAGATCGTGCCGGCGCGCAGCCGCTTCGGCAACCGGCTGACCAGCGGGGCCTTCCACCTGTTCTACGGGCGCTACCTGCGCGACACCCAGACGGGTCTCAGGGCCCTGCCGGCCAGCCTCTGGCGGTGGGCCACCGAGGTGGCGGGGGACCGCTTCGAGTACGAGACCAACTGCCTGGTGCAGGCGATGAAGCGCGGCATCCCGATGGCGGAGATGCCCATCCAGACCCTCTACTTCGACAGGAACGCCGGCACCCACTACCGCACGCTGCGGGACTCCTGGCCCATCTTCAAGGTGCTGATCAGCCACCTGGGGGCGTACGCCCTGGCGGGCGCAATCTCATCCGTCCTGGCGCTGGCCGCCTTCGCCTGGGTCGACCTCGCCTGGCTGAAGGGCGTCGGCGACGCGGCGCGGATCCTGGCGGCGTGCGTCGTGAGCGCCTGGACAGGTTCGCTGGCGCGGCTTCTGCTCCACTGGCTTTTCCGCGTGCGCACGGAGCGGAACATGACCGACGCCACCGTCAAGTTCTACCTGCTCGCGGCCGGACAGATGCTGGCCTCCTACCTGGTGGTGCTCGCCGTGCACAGCGTCACGGGGTGGACGGCGGTCTGGATCAAGCTCGTCGCCGACGTGGCCCTGGCCATCGTGGGCTACCAGATCCACCCCCGCTGGCTGTTCAGGACCCACCGCTGAATCGAGGGAGCGAACGATGCCCTACGGAATGCTGGTACGGTTCTGCCAGGCGGTCCTGCGCCGCTTCACGCCCCGCTACCGCGTCGTTCATCCGGAGCGGCTGGTGGCGCCAGGGGTCTACCTCTGCCGGCACGCCGATATCTACGGGATCGTGCTGAACCTCCTCTGGCTGCCCGTTCCGGTCCGCACGTGGGGGCTCCACGTCTTCGGCGACCGCCGGGCGTGCTGCGAGCACCTCCGGGAGATCACGTTCGGCGCCCGGTACGGCTGGCCCCGCTGGAAGGCGACCGTCCTGGCCTGGCTGGCCTCCTACGGCCTGACGGCGCTCTACCGCTCCGCCCGGGTGATCCCCGTCTACCGCGGCTCGGCCCAGGTGCTGAAGACCTTCCGGGAGAGCACCGCGGCCCTGAAACAGGGGGAGCGGCTGCTGATCTTCCCCGACCGGGACTACGCCAGTACGGACGCCGAGGTCTCCGAGCTGTACGACGGGTTCCTCAGCATCGACCGGTTCTACCACAAGGCCACCGGCCGGCACATTCCCTTCGTGCCGCTCTACATCGACCGGGCGGCGCGCACGATCACCGTCTGCGAGCCGGTGACGTTCGCCGACGACCGGGACCGGAAAGCCCAGACGGCCGAGCTGATCGGGCTGCTCCAGCAGCGGCTCGGCGGACACGGCTGCTGAAAACAGCGCACAACATCACGCAAGCCACTGCCGGCGTGCAGTGGCTTGCCTTATGCCCGCGCTATCCCGACCACGACTGCCGGATGTTCCGCACCAGCTGGCGGAGGTCAGGCCAGCCGTAGGCGACCTCCGTGAGCGGAGTCCCGCCGATGGTGATCTCCTTGGTCCTGACCGGAACGGCCCCCATGCGCTCGTAGAAGCGGCGATACGGGTTGTCCGCCAGCACCCAGACCAGCGCAGCCTCGTGGCCCTCCTCCACCAGCCTGGCGGCGATCTGGCCCAGCAGCCCGCGCCCGGTTCCCTTGCGCTGGTACTCCGGCAGGATGTAGATCGCGTAAAGCTCGCCCGTGTACTGGGGGTCGCCCTCCCGCTCCCGGCCGCCGTCGGCGAAACCCACGATGCGGCCGAGATCCGCCGCGACCCAGATGTGGTGGCGGGACTGCTCCGCCGTCCGGAGTATCTCGTTCCACCGCTCCTGCCGCTTCTCGTAAGAGAGGCCGTCCAGCACGTCGTCAGGGACGATGCCCCGGTAGGTGCTCCTCCAGGCGTCCACGTGCACCCGGGCGATCCCCTCGGCGTCGAGTTCGCATGCCTGACGGATCAGCACGGCTCTGTCACCCTTCCCTCTCTGCGTTCTGTCCGCAGGGCGCGCTCAGCGCCTCCCCGGGCAAAGCCGGCCCGGTCGCCCGACCCTGGCGCATCCACCGAGGATCCGGTGTCCAGGTGCGCGCAGGTCCGCCGTCCGGCAACCTCCACCCCGATTCCTGCCAGTCCCAACTGGCGAGTGCCAGGGCCGGACGCGGCACGAAAACCGCCCCGCCCCGGCACGAAGGCCGAGGGGGGCGGACCAGCTAGGGCTCAGCCACCAGCTCCTGCGCCCAGGCGTGGCAGGCCTCCAGCTCCTCCGGCGGCACGGCCCGGGGGTCGTGCTCCAGCACCACGATGGCACGGGGGTGAGCCTCCACCACCATCCGGGCGATGTCGGCCGCCGGGGTCACGGAGGGCCAGCGGTCGGCCGTGTGGCTCGCGTTCGTCGGCAGGTGGCTGCGGAACCGGCCGTGTTCGTCCCAGCGCGAGGTGTTCAGGTGCAGGTGCCGCGCCCAGGGCAGCCAGCGCCGGGCCAGGGCAACCGGGTCCTGCCCGTGGGTCCGGGCCAGGAGCCCCAGGCGCCCGGTGTCGATGCAGATCGAGAGGCTCGGGTACTCCTGGAACAGACGGCTGTAGAGCTCGCCGTCGAAGAAGTAGGGGTTGGGGCCGTCGATCTCCAGCACCACCCCGATGCGCTCCCGCTCCTGGATCTCGGCGAAGCGCTCGAAGCAGCGCCGGCTCCAGTCGTAGAGGACGGCCTCATCGGGCCAGGCGTCCAGCGGCAGCGGGTCGGCGTCCTTGAAGGTCCAGCCGAGGGCGGCGTAGTCCACCCCCGGCATCTGCAGCGCCGGCCACGGGAAGTGGAACAGGATGTAGCGGGCGCCCAGCCGGTGGGCGGCCTGTGCGGCGCTGTATGCCACGTCCAGCGCCTCTGCCCGCACGGTAACGTCCGGGTCGAGGAACCGGCACCATGCCGGGCCCCCCTCCCGGTACGTGGGATGGTGGGTGCCGATCACCCACTCGTAGTACTCCGCCTCGGCGATGGCGCCCAGCAGGTCGGGCATGGTGTCGCAGAGGCCGATCTCCGCCCCCTGCCACTGGGGGCGCTCCAGCGACTCGCCGTAGGTGTTGACGCCGGAGCCCGCGATGCGGCCGAAGGCGCCTTGCAGCGGCACGAAGAGCTGTGCCATGGCTTACACCTGCCAGGACTTGATGTACTGCTCCTGCTCGGGCGTCAGCCGGTCGATCTCCACGCCCAGGGCCCGGAGCCGGGTCTCCGCGACCCGCGCGTCGATCTCGGCCGGCACCTGGACCACCCGCTTCTCCAGCTTGCCCCGGTTCTCCAGGAGCCAGAGGTGGGTCAGGATCTGCACGGCGAAGGAGAGGTCCATCACCTCAGCTGGATGGCCGTCGCCCGCGGCCAGGTTGGCGAGCCGCCCTTCGCCGATGAGGTAGAGCCTGCGGCCGTCCGCCCCGGTGTAGGCGTCCACGTTGGGCCGTACCCGCACCGGCTTCCCGCCCCAGGCCTCGAGGTCGGGCTTGTAGATCTCCACGTCGAAGTGGCCCGCGTTGGCGAGGATCGCCCCGTCGCGCATCACCGCGAAGTGCTCCCGGCGGATCACCTTCTCACAGCCGGTCACCGTGACGAAGATGTCGCCGAGGGCCGCCGCCCGGATCATCGGCATCACGTCGAAGCCGTCCATCAGCGCCTCGTTGGCCAGCACGGGATCAACCTCGCAGACGATCACCCGCGCGCCGAGCCCGCGGGCCCGCATCGCCACGCCCTTGCCGCACCAGCCGTAGCCGGCCACCACGACCCGCTTGCCGGCGATGGAGAGGTTGGTGTTGCGCATGATCGACTCCATCGTCGACTGGCCTGTGCCGTAGCGGTTGTCGAACAGGTGCTTCATCCGGGCGTGGTTGACCGCGACCATCGGGAAGCGCAGCACGCCCTCGGCCTCCATCGCCCGGAGCCGCTGCACGCCGGTGGAGGTCTCCTCCGAACCGCCGATGAGGCCCTCGCCCAGCTCCTTGTGGCTGGTGTGGAGCAGGTAGGTCAGGTCGCCGCCATCGTCCAGCAGGAGCGTGGGGCGGGCGGCCTGCAGCGTGCGGACGAGGTGCTCCGTGTACTCCTCCGCCGTCGCCCCGTGCCAGGCGTGCACGGTGACGCCCCGCTCGGCCGCGGCGGCGGCCACGTCATCCTGGGTGGAGAGCGGGTTGGAGCCGGTGAGGAAGACCTCCGCGCCGGCCGCGGCGAAGACCAGCGCCATGTAGGCGGTCTTCGCCTCCAGGTGGATCGACATCGCCACCCGCTGACCGGCAAAGGGCCGGGTCGCGCCCAGCTCCTTCTCCAGCTGGTTCAGGATGGGCATGTGGGCCCGGACCCAGTCGATCTTCTGGTGGCCGCTCGGCGCGAGGCCGGGATCCCGCAGGGTCGAGGCCGATACCTTACTCTGCACGCCCGTCACCTCCTACACCTTCAGGGCCGTGTTGTTGCGGTGGCAGGTGCAGCCCCGCTCGGAGGCAATCTGCTTCAGCGTGGTGAACAGCAGCTTCTTCAGGTTCTCGCCGTTGGCCGCCATCACCTCGAGGACCTCCTCGTGGGTGAGCGGGTTGGGCGAGATGCCGGCGCCGAAGTTGGTCACCATCGAGACCGTGGCGTAGCAGAGGCCCGCCTCCCGGGCCAGCACGCACTCGGGCACGTTGGTCATGCCCACCACGTCGCCGCCCAGCTGGCCGAACATGCGGATCTCCGCCGCGGTCTCAAAGCGCGGCCCCTCGGTGCAGACGTACGTGCCCGCCGGATGGACGGGGATGCCGACTTCCTCTGCCGCGGCGATCAGCACGCTGCGGATCTCGGGGCAGTACGGCTCGGTGACGTCGGTGTGGACCACGCCGGACTCGCCGCCCTCGAAGAACGTGGAGATCCGCCCCTTGGTGAAGTCCAGGAACTGGTCCACCACCACGAAGTCGCCGGGCTTCATGTTCCGGTTGCAGGAGCCCACGGCGGTGGTGGCGATCACCCGCTCCACGCCCAGCATCTTCAGGGCGTAGATGTTGGCCCGGTAGTTGATGAGATGCGGCGGCACAGAGTGGTTCACGCCGTGGCGCGCCATGAAGGCCACGGGCTCACCCTGGTAGGTGCCGATCCGGACCATGGCCTGCCCGTACGGGGTGGTGATGACCTCTTCCCGGATGTTTTCTAGGATGCGGGGGTCGTAGACACCCGTGCCGCCGATGATGGCGAGCCGAACTTTCTGCGTCATGTGCGCACGCCCACCTTTCTGATGACATAAGCTGGTACCACAGGGGCTGAAACATCCAGGAGCCCCTACTGCTGTATGCGAGGTGGGGCCCGGATGGCGGAGCACGGAACTCAGGGCGAAGGAGGCGTTGAGAACCAGTACTACCGGCGGTGGCGGGGCGGCGGCCTGGGGCGGTTGCTCCTGGTGACCACGGGCGACCTGAACCTGGACGGCGTGCCCGAGATCGTCGCCTGCGCGGGGCGGGAGCTGAAGGTCTACCACTGGACCGGCGACACCTACGCCCTGCTGGCCGAGGCGGCCCTGCCCAGGGACGCCCTCTCGCTGGCGGTGGGCCAGGTCGACCCGACCGGACCCGGCACGGTGGCCGTGGGGACCCGTGACAACATCCTGCTCTACGCCCTCACGCCCACGGGCCTGGTGGCCCTGTGCCAGACGCTGCTGTATCCCAACGCCTACTTCCGCTCCCTCAGCCTGGATGACGTGAACGACGACGGTCGGGCCGAGGTGATCGCCGGCGCCTCGGGAGCGCAGACGATGTATCTCTTTCAGGTGATGGCCGTGGGCCGGGAGAGCCGCCTGGAGGAGCTGGGCCGCCTCTACGTGGGCGGACTGGTGGCCGCGCGGCCGACCTCGGCGGGCGAGGTGGTGACGGCCACCAAGGACGGCTACGTGGACGTCTACGTCCCCTGCTCCCTCCTCCCCCGGGAAAGCCAGACCGTCTACACGGTCAGGCGGGGCGACAGCCTCTGGCGGCTGGCCCGCAAGTTCGGGACCTCGCCCGGGGCCATCGCCAGGGCCAACAAGCTGGAGGAGCCGTATCAGCTTACGCCCGGACAGGTGCTGATCATCCCCGGCCGGCGGAGCGCCAGATCCCCGGACTAGCGCCGGCGGGGAGCAGGACATAGCACGTGGCGCTGGTGACGGAGATGCGTCACCAGCGCCGGCGCGTCTTTGGCGGTTAGCGCTCGGGGAAGATCCAGCGGTCCACCGACCGGGTCCAGGACGCCTCGACCTCGCCGAACCAGAGCTTGATCTCGCGGGCGGCGTTCTCGGGACCGTCGGAGCCGTGGACGACGTTGTAGGAGACGTCGCAGGCGAAGTCGGCCCGGATGGTGCCGGGTTCGGCGTTGGCCGGGTTGGTCGCGCCCATCGTCTTGCGGATGGTGGCGATGGCGTTGGGCCCCTCCCAGACCATCGCCATGACCGGGCCGGAGGTGATGAAGTCGATCAGGCCGGGGAAGAAGGGCTTGTCCTTCAGTTCGGCGTAGTGCTGTTCGGCCAGCTCCCGGGAGACGGTCATGAGCTTGGCGGCCACGAGCTTCAGGCCCCGGCGCTCGAGCCGGCTGATGACCTCGCCCACCAGTCCCCGCTGGACGCCGTCGGGCTTCACCATAACAAAGCTGCGCTCCATGTGTATCTGTTTCCCCCTTCAAGACGTGGGCACTCCCCATAAGATGCCGTAGTGATTGTACCGAAAGGGGGAATCTTTGGCAAGGAGAGAAGTGCGGCGGCTACTGCGGCCGCGCCGGCGCACGGGCCCCTGTCGGCAGCCGCGGCCGCAGGAGGAGCAGGCCCAGGACCGCCCCTGCCCCGTCGATGGCCACGTCCAGGAGCCGGCCCTCACGCGTCGGCACGAACGCCTGATGCACTTCGTCGCTGACGGCGTAGAGCACAGCCGTCGCCAGCGCCGCCCGGAGGGCCGTGCGCCCCGGGAGGCGGGCGGAGAGGGCCCAGGCCAGCAGCACGGCCAGAATAGCGTAGGCGACCATGTGGGCAGACTTGCGCAGAAGCATCTCGAGCCACCAGGCCGCCTCGGGTGACAGGTCGTGGGGCAGGAGCCCCAGCCGTTGCACCAGGGGGAGGCCCCGCAGGTCCGGGGTGGCCGACGACCGGTAGATGAGCGCCATCCAGAGCAGGGCAGGTACCATGCGCAGAGCGAGACGCATCAGGTCAGACCCCGTTTCCGCAGAGATGACAGTACGGGGCGCCGCCTGCGGCAGCGCCCCGCGCTTATCGTCGTCACCGTTCGCATGCGATGGCGTGCTGCGTGAGGATCCGGTCCACATCCTTCGGGGGCCAGCCGGCGAGATACGCCGGCGCTCCGGTTTCGATGTTCTCCCGGATGCGCTTCACCATCGCCTTTGCGCTGATCCCCTTCAGGGCGACGCGCAGCATCCTGCGCCCGTTCCCGTCGTAGACGAAGACAAAGCCTGCGTCGGAGACATCGATAAAGTAAGGACGACCCGACGGGCTGTGTACCTCAATACGGGTGTTCTGCTCCTTCATGCACGCACCCCCTAATTCCATTATATTGTCTCAGATGTTACCCACCCTGCGCAACCCCGGCGCCCGCCCACATTGGGCCCAAATGGTGGCTCGCCCGCCAGCAAGATGAGCAGCTCGGGAGGTCTCGACGTGTCGCACCTCGACGCCGCACGCTTTCAGATGGGCTACTCCCTCGCCTTCCACATGGTCTTCGCCGCGCTCGGCGTGGGCATGCCGGCCCTGCTTGCCACGGCGGAGTTCCTGCACCTGCGCACCGGCGATGCGGAGTACCTGCGGCTGGCCAAGACGTGGGCCAGGGCGACGGCGGTGCTCTTCGCCATCGGCGCCGTGAGCGGAACCGGGATCGCGTTCGAGCTCGGCCTGCTCTGGCCGGAGTTCATGCACTTCGCCGGCACAACCATAGGACCCGCCTTCGCGCTGGAGGGGTACGCCTTCTTCACCGAGGCGATCTTCCTGGGGCTCTACCTCTACGGCCGCAACCGCATGCACCCCGTGGCCCACTGGCTCACCAGCGTGGCAGTGGCGGTCAGCGGGGCGGCCTCCTCCGTGCTGGTCACAGCTTCCAACGCCTGGATGCAGAACCCGGTGGGCCTCGAGACGCTCCTCGCCGACCCGGCGCAGGCCGACCCGTGGGTCCTGTTCGCCAACTCCCACTGGCCGGTCATGGCGCTGCACTCCACCATCGCCTGCTACGCGGCCACCGGCTTCGCCGCGGCGGGCATCTACGCCTGGGGGATGCTCCGCGGGCGCACCGACACTCTGCGCCGGAAGGCGCTCACCATCGCGATGGCGATGGGCCTCCTGGCTGCGCTGGCCATGCCCATCACCGGCGACGCCTCGGCCAAAGTGGTGGCCCGGAACCAGCCCGAGAAGCTGGCCGCAATGGAGGCGCTTTTCGTCACCCGGGACCGGGCGCCCCTGCTGATCGGGGGAATTCCCAACCCGGCCACGGGCGAGGTGTGCTGTGCAGTCGAACTGCCCGGGCTCCTCTCCTACCTGGCCCACGGCTCCTTCGACGCCGAGGTGATGGGGCTCGACCGGGTGCCCCGGGAGCAGTGGCCCAACGTCCCGCTGGTCCACTACTCGTTCCAGGTCATGGTGGGTGCCGGGATGGCGATGGTTGCCGTCGGTCTCTGGTACGCCTGGGTCCGCTGGCGCCGCCCCGAACGGGTTGCGACGGACCGCCGGCTGCTCTGGGCGCTGGTGATCGCCTCGCCCCTCGGCTACCTGGCCCTGGAGGCGGGCTGGATGGTCGCCGAGGCCGGCCGCCAGCACTGGACGGTCTGGAAGGCAATGACCACCGCCGAGGCCGTCACCCCCGCGGGCGGCATGGGCGCGTCGATGCTCGGATTCACTGCGCTCTACGCCGTGCTGGGGACCGTTCTGGTGCTCCTCCTCAACCGGCTCAGCCACGAAGCGCCCGAAGGGAGGTAAGACGTGGTGGCACCCTGGATGGGAGTCGACCCCGTGGTGGCTGCTGCCGCCGTGATGCTGCTCGGCCTCTTGGCCTACGCCGTCCTGGCCGGGGCGGACTTCGGCGGCGGCATCTGGGACCTGCTGTCCCGCGGTCCCCGGCGGCGGGAGCAGCAGATGGCCATCGCCCGGGCGATGGGCCCGGTGTGGGAGGCCAACCACGTCTGGCTGATCTTCGTGATCGTCATCCTGTTCAACGTTTTCCCCACGGCGTACCGCGCCCTGGGCATCGCCTTCTTCGGGCTGTTTCACCTGGTGCTGGTGGGCATCGTGCTCCGGGGGGCCGCCTTCGCCTTTCGCGCCGCAGCGCCGGCCGACTCCCCGCACTGGCTGCTCTGGAGCCGGGTCTTCGGCGGGGCCTCGGCCGTCACGCCGTTTCTGCTGGGGCTGGCCGCCGCGGCGATCTCGGGGGGCGGCATCCGCCTCTACCCCGACGGCGCCGTGCAGGTGGACCCGGCCCTCACCTGGTTCAGCCCCGTCTCGCTGCTGATGGGGCTCCTGACCGTGGCCATGTGCGCCTACCTGGCCGCGGTCTTCCTCACCGTGGAGACGGGCGGCGCCCTGCGAGAGGACTTCCGCCGGCGGGCCCTCTGGGCCGGGGCCTTGCTTGCGCTGCTGGCCGCGGCGCTTCTGCCCCTCCTGCCCTCCGCCATGCCGCAGCTCTGGCAGCGGTTCACGCGTCCGGCGTCGGCCCCGCTGCTGCTGGCTGGGGCCGGGCTCGCCGCGCTCTCGAGCGCGGCCGTGTACACCCGGCGCTACCGCACGGCCCGGGTCGCCGCCGTGGCCGAGGTGGTGGTGCTGCTCGGCGGCTGGGCCGCCGGCCAGTGGCCCTACATCATCTACCCCGACGTCACGTTCCAGGCCGCCGCTGCGCCGGGGCCCTCGATCCGCTTCCTGCTGAACACCCTGCCTTTCGGCCTGCTGGTGCTTCTGCCCTCGCTCTGGCTGCTCTTCCGCATCTTCAAGGCCGAGACGGGGTGACACCGGCACACCGCCTGGAATGCGTGGAGCGCGAACCGGTACGGGAGGTTGCCGGACGCTGGTGCCAAAGACAATGATGCAGGGGAGCCAGGCCAGTACGGCCTGGCTCCCCTGCATCGAGCCGGACGGGGCGTCAGAGGGGACCCGCTCCGACTGGGGACCGGACAACCGCGGCCTGAGCATCGAGGCGACCCTGCCCGACGGGTCGTCCCTGTCCCTGGAGGTGTGGAACAACGAACTCCGCCTGGGCGACATGCGCTACCGGCTCCCGTACCACCAGGGACTGTACGCCTACGTCGAGCACCTCCGGCTCTCGGCGGAGTCGCTGAATCAGGCGCTGCGCGAGGCCGCCGCCGTCCGCCTCGCACTCGTCGACCTGCCCGGGATGGAGCGGGAGCTGACTCCCGAAGAGCGCGAGCAGCTCCGCCAGGCGGTCGCCGGGGTGCTTCCGGCGAGCAACGCCGCCGGTCCCCAGCCGCTGGACCCGCCATTCCCGCAGTACGCCATCCGTCTGGAGGGAGTGGACTGGCGAGCGACCCTTCGGCTCCGCGGCGACCGGTACCTGCGGCGGGAGGGCGGCAGCTCGGCCGTACACGGGGGAGAGGTCGCCCGGCTGGCGGCGGGCCTCCTGCCCGTTCCTCCGCTCGATCCCTCCGACGTGGCCTACCTCTTCCTGGCCGACCGGATGGAGGTGGACGGGAAGGGCGATATGACCGGTTGGAAGAACACCGTGGTGCGCCGGCTCGTGGGCGCACAGGTGATTCCCGGGTACCATCCGCTCTCCGTCGAACCCTTCACCCTCACCTTCCGGGTGAACGGCGAGCCGCTGGAAGTGCACGTGGACGCGGAGGGCTTCATCTACAGGGGAGTGCGCTACCCGGGATCCGGCCTCACGGAGCTCTTCCTGCTGCCCAAGATGCCGTAGGCCGCCGCGCATTGCACTGCGGGCCGACCGGTCGTCCCGGTCGGCCCGCTTCTCTCTACCGCACGTAGAAGGGCGGCGGCTCGATGCCGAGGATGCGCAGGTAGATGTACCCCTGGCCCCGGTGGTGGATCTCGTTCTCCAGGGCGTAGATGAGGCGGCTCAGGTTGGTCTGCACACCCTGACCGAAGAAGCCGTCGTCCTCCGCCGCCTGCAGGCGCTCAGCCGTGATCTTGGGCCACAGCTCACGGGTGCGCTGCCGCACCGCCTCGCACTCCGCAAGCAGCGCCTGCTTGGTGTTGATGCCGGCCCGCTTCTCCTCGTCGAACACCCACTCGCCCGTGGCGATACCCCGCACGTAGGCCTCTTCGATGTCCAGGAACTCCTTCACCATGTCGGCGAAGGGCCTCAGCGCCTCGGCCGGCTTGAAGCTGAACAGCTTCTCCTCCGGGAAGGCCTCGGCCACACGCAAAGTCAGCCGCCGGTTGCCCTCCATCATCTCCAGCAGGGACGCCGGCGTCAGCAGGTCACTCATGTTACGCACCTCCTGTGATGCTGGCGCGCCATCTCCGCGCCATTTGGAGTATTACCGCAGGCAGGCCATATCTTCCTGCTGTCTCCGGGTGCCCCGGCCGCCTCCACGGCGGCCGCACGCCCGGGCGTACAGTGGCAGCGGCGGGCCTCCCCGGAGGGAGGCCCGCACCGCTCTCGTCCCTGTTACTGCATCACCGGCGCCAGCTTGCCCAGCTGGAACTTGTCGTGCACGGCCCGCACGGCCTCCACGGCCTGCGAGGCGCGCACCAGGCACGAGATCTTGATCTCGGACCCGGTGATCAGCTCGATGTTGATCCCCTTCTCCGCCAGCGCCTCGAACATCTTCGCGGCGACGCCGTAGTTGGACGCCACGCCGGAGCCGACGATGGAGACCTTGGCCACGTCCGTGTCGTACAGCACGCGGGCGCCGGGAAACTCGGGCAGCACGCTGTTGCAGACCTCCAGCGCCAGATCGAGGTCGTCCCGGGCGCAGGTGAAGGAGATGTCGGCCGTCGGGCCGCCTCCGTTGGCCGTGCCGATGGACTGCACAATCATGTCGAGGTTGATCCGGGCGTCGCCCAGCGCCTTGAAAACCCGGAAGGCCACGCCCGGCCGGTCGGGCAGACCCACCAGCGTGATGTGGGCGACCTTCGAGTCCACGGCCACGCCGGAGACGATGCGCGGGTTGCTCGGGCTCAACTGCGCCACCACCTTCGTACCCCGCTCCTCGCCGCCCTCATCGGGCAGCGGGGCGAGGGAGCTAAGTACTTCAAACTCCACGCCATACTGCTTTGCCAGCTCCACGGAGCGGAGCTGCATCACCTGTGCGCCGGCCGCGGCCAGCTCCAGGATCTCGTCGTAGCTGATCTCGTCCAGGCGGCCGGCCGTCGGCACCAGCCGGGGGTCAGCCGAGTAGACGCCGTCGACGTCGGTGAAGATCTGACAGGCCTCCGCCTCCAGGTACGCGGCCAGGGCGATGGCCGAGGCGTCTGAGCCGCCGCGCCCCAGCGTCGTGATGTCGCCGTGGTCGTCCAGCCCCTGGAAGCCCGCCACGATGACCACCTTGCCCTCGGCCAGCTCCTGCTTGATCCGCGCTGTGTCAATGTGCTGGATGCGCGCCGCCCGGTGGTTGTCATCGGTCCGGAATCCGGCCTGGGGGCCGGTAAGCGAGACGGCCGGCACACCGAGCTCGTGCAGGGCCATCGCCAGCAGGGCGATGGAGACCTGCTCGCCCGTCGAAAGGAGCACGTCCATCTCGCGGGCCGAGGGGCGCTGCGTGATGCCCTTCGCCCGCTCGATCAGGTCGTCGGTCATGTCGCCGGGGGCGCTCACGACAACCACGAGGTCGTATCCCTGCTGCTTCCGCCAGGCGATGCGCCTGGCCACCCGGCGGTACTTCTCGGCGGTGGCCACCGACGAGCCGCCGTACTTCTGCACGACAATACCCAAGAGCGCCCTCTCCTCCTCTATGCTTTGGCGTGCTTGAACGGGTTCACTCACCCCCGAGGTGGGCTTCGCGCGTCATCCTCGCGGTCGGCAGCAGCCGTTTGCCGGCTTTCCCCAAATCGTCCATGAGCCCACCTCCCTTGCACAGATGGAGGAATAACGCTGTCGATTATACACCCGCCACGCGAACCCGTCCATGCGTCAATCGTCGTACTCCAGTGACTCCAGGAAGCGCCGGATGGGCTCCTCGATCAGGTGGAAGTCCACCAGGAAGGCGTCGTGCCCCCACGGCGAGTCCATCTCCACGTACTCGGCCCACCCGCCGGCCGCCCGCACCAGGTTGACCGTCTCCTGCTGCAGGTAGGGCGGGAAGAGCAGGTCCGAGCGGATGCCCACGGCCAGTACCTTCGCCCGGATCAGGGCGTGTGCCGCCTCGTAGGAGCCCCGGCCCCGCCCGAGGTCCATCAGGTCCATGGCCCGGGTGAGGTAGAGGTAGGAGTTGGCGTCGAACCGCTCCACGAGCTTCTGGCCCTGGTAGTGCAGGTAGGATTCCACCTGGAACGCCACGCCGAATCCCCGGTCCAGCGGGCTGCCCTCGCCGCGCACCTCTCGGCCGAACTGCGTCCACATGGACTCGTCGGACCGGTAGGTGATCATGCCCAGCATCCGGGCCGTCGCCAGCCCGCGCACGGGTCCCGGCGTACCGTAGTACTGGCCGCCCCGGAAGTCCGGGTCGTTCAGGATGGCCTGGCGCTGTACCTCGTTGAAGGCGATGCCCTGCGGATGGAAACGGCCGGCCCCGCCGATGGGGATGACGCCCCGCATGCGGTCCGGATAGGTGGCGGCCCACTCCAGCGCCTGCATGGCGCCCAGCGAGCCGCCGACGACGGCCACCAGCCGCCGCACGCCCAGCTGATCCAGAAGCCGGGCCTGCGCCCGCACCATGTCGCGCGGCGTGACGATGGGGAAGTCGAGGCCGTAGGGCCGGCCGGTGTCGGGGTTGGCCGAGCCGGGTCCGGTCGAGCCCTGGCACCCGCCGATGACGTTGGAGCAGATCACGCAGTAGCGTTCGGTGTCCAGCGCCTTGCCGGGCCCCACCGCATCGTCCCACCAGCCCGGCTTCGGATCGTCCGGGCGGTAGCGCCCGGCGACGTGGCTGTCGCCCGTGAGGGCGTGGCAGACGAGGATGGCGTTGTCGCCCTCGGGGTTGAGCCGGCCGAAGACTTCGTAGCAGAGGGTCACCGCCTTCAGGGTGCGCCCGCTCTCCAGGACCAGGGGATCCGCAAAGCTCGCGACCCGCGCGTACTGCCGGTGCGACAGCAGCGTGGGAACCGGCACCGCAGCCACCCGTCCACCCCCTTCATTTCTCCGGCTTCACGACCGCCGCCGCACCGAGCATGCCCAGGGCAACGTTGGCGGCCCCGACGGCGAGCACGAGGATGCCGGCGGCGAAGTTATACTCAGGCGTGGGCAGGTCCAGCGCGTGGACGCCCAGCAGCGCGACGAAGTTCGTCAGAACCGCGGCAAGCCAGGTGAAGCCGCTCATCCTGATCCGGGACAGATGCCGGTCGCGGGCAGCCCGCACGAGCGACGTGACGGCCACCGACCAGACTGCGCCGGCGATGACGGCCAGCGGCCAGTTCATGTCAAGCCCCCATCTGACAAGCGCCATGAACGCCACGAACGAGATTCCGCCCAGGACGAACTGCATGAACCGACTACCTCCCCTGACGCCTTGCACACTTGCCGCTAACACTCAAGGCCGCCCCCGATAAGGGAGCGGCCCGATATGAACTGGCATTGGCTCTGGCCCGCTCTCTTATCTTCCGACGGCGTGAGCCGCCGGTGGAATTGGCACCTTCAGACGCCACCGGGCGCCCTGGGTTGCCGGGTTTCATCGGGCCAGTTCCCTCCACCTCTCTGGATAAGAGCCCGCCGGAGCGTTCTCCGTCGGGACGGCGTACGATATGCAGTTGTCTCAGATTTAGGAAGGATACTAACATGCCGGTGCTGCGGCTGTCAATAGCCGGACGCGGTGTGGACTCCCCGGCCTTAGCGGCAGCAGGGTAACATCCCCCATTTCACGAAGGCTATGCCTATGACTTTTTTCACGGGAAGTAAGGGAGGATACTGGAAGTGATCGCCGGTCGCAAGATCTTCTCTGGCCGGGCAAGCAGGTATCTGGCGCGCGAGATCTGTCAGCACCTCGGTGTAGAGCTGGCCAGGGCTCAGGTCATGAAGTTCAAGAACGACAACCTGTTCGTCCAGATCGAGGAGAACGTGCGGGAGCGCGAGGTCTTCGTCGTGCAGACCTCCTGCCCGCCGGTGGACGAGAACCTGATGGAGACGCTGATCATGATCGACGCCCTCAAGCGGGCCTCAGCCGGGCGCATTACCGCGGTCCTCCCCTACTACCCCTACGGCCGTTCCGACAAGAAGGACCAACCCCGCGTCCCGATCACGGCGCGCCTGGTGGCAGACCTGCTCACCACGGCGGGCGCCGACCGGGTCATGACGATCGACCTGCACTCGCCGCAGATCCAGGGCTTCTTCTCCATCCCCTGCGACCATCTGACGGCGACCACGCTGTTCGCCCAGTACATGCGCACCAAGGGCCTCGTCGCCCCGGTGGCGGTGGCCACCGACGCCGGCGCCGCCAAGCGGGCCCTGACCTTCGCCCGGGCCCTGAACATCCCGCTGGCGATCATGGAGAAGCACCGGCACGGCAACACGGACACCGTAGCGATCACGGCGTTCATCGGCGACGTCCGGGGGCGGGAGGCCATCGTCTTCGAGGATGAGATCGCCACGGGCTCCACCCTGCTGGCCGCCGCCGAGGTGCTGCACGAGCAGGGCGCCTCCGCCATCTACGTCTGCGCCACCCACGCCCTCTTCGCGGACAACGCCCTGGAGCGGCTGCAGCAGAGCGCGATCGACGAGGTGGTGGTGACCAACACGCTTCCGCACCAGGACCTCCCGCCCAAGGTGACCGAACTCTCGGTCGCCCCCCTGCTGGCCGCCGCCATCGACCGGGTGACCACCGGCGAGTCGATCTCCAGCCTGTTTGAAATGTGAATGATCACGAGGCAGGGCCGCTCCTGATTCGGAGCGGTCCGTGGGCTGTAGAAACACTGACACTTCACCTGTGAACGGTCCCGTGACCAGCCCCCGCAGGAAGATCCGGGCCTGCGGCGATGGATGGTTCGGACTTCAGTCTCCACTGAGCCGTTGCCAGGCTTGTGGATCCATACACCAGGATGGCGAGCGCGGCAGTCATCCCGAGCGCAAGCAGCGAGCCTCGACGGATCATGAGTGAGCACCCCCTCTGTGGTCAGTTCAGCGTGGCTCGGCGGACAGAGCGCTCGAGGGACCACCCGGATTTCGTCTGCAGCCTGAGCGCCGCGCCGGATACGGAGCAACCCAGCACGCATACCGACGGGTGGCGCGGCACACCCTTGTGCGGGCAGCTCTTGGGGTTGACCAGGACGATTGGTGACGCGCGTCACTTAAGCTTCATCCATCACGGGTATCATTGAGACTGACTCTCAATGAAGGTGGTGTGCACCGATGGACGTCAAGGAGCTTGATGTGCGCGAGATCCCGCCCTTCCGCCGGCACCCGCTCATCTTCGAGACCTTCGAGAACCTGCCCCCGGGCGGGCAGATGCGGCTCGTGAACGACCACGATCCCAAGCCCCTGTACTACCAGTTCGCCGCGGAGCGCCCCGGCACGTTCGACTGGGAATACGAGCAGCAGGGCCCCGATGTCTGGAAGGTACTGATCATCAGGAAGTAGGCTGTCGGTCTGAGTACGAGACGGGAGGGGGATTGCCCCCTCCCGTTCCCATTCGCCAGGCAGCGCCTCCCCTCACGGCGGATGGCGCCGCCCGCCTCGGTCGCGCTCACAGCGGCCGCGGCCGACTCGTTCCCGACAGCTCGGTGATCACCCAGGACCCGTCCCGGGTTCTGACGACGGTGTCACCCGCCGTCACCAGCGCTGCGAACCGCCCCAGCGTCTCCTCGGCTTCTGGTTCTGCGGGCGGGGACTCTGCATTCTGGGGTCTATCCGACTCAGGCCCTGCACCTTCGGGCTCCACAGGTTGGGGTTCATCGGCGTCGAGACCTGCAACTGCCAGGGGGTGGGTGTCGGGAGGGGGGCTCCGCCCCCCTCCTGACTTCGATCAACGCTCCGGCCCCCTCCCGACTCAGATAATGATGCAGATCAGCCCGCCGGAGCCCTCGTTGATGATCCGGCTGAGGGTCTCCTGCAGCTTGACCTGGGCGTCGGTCGGCATCCGGTGCAGCTTCGCCCGGATCCCCTCCTGCACCAGTTCGTGCAGCGACTTGCCGAAGATGTCGAACTCCCACAGCTGCTGCGGGTCGTCCTCGAACCGGTCGAGCAGGTATTGCACCAGCTCCTCGCCCTGCTTCGCCGTGCCGATGATCGGCGTCACCTCGGCCGTGATGTCGGCCCGGATGAAGTGGAGGCTCGGGGCCGTGGCCTGCAGCTTCACCCCGTACATCACGCCCTGCCGCACGAGCTCGGGCTCCTCGAAGATCATGTCGGAGATGTCCGGGGTGACCACGCCGTAGCCGGTGGCTTTCACGTCGGCCAGGGCGTCCCGCACCTTGTCATACTCCCGCTTGGCCTCGGAGTACTCCCGGAGCAGGCGGACCATGGTGTGCTTCCCCTCCAGGGGAACGCCGGTGATCTCCTCAAGCACCTGATAGTAGAGGTCGTCCCTGGCCTCGGTCTCCACGTGGGCGACGCCTGCGCCCATGTCGATGGACTTGAGGTTGACGGACGCCATGAACTCGTAAGAGCCCAGCCGCTCGACGGCGGCGTCGACGTCGCGGATCTTCTGGATGCCCTGCAGCGCCTCGGCGATGGCCTCCTCGAACTGCACGCGCACCGGGTGGGAGCTGTCGAGCTCCTCCACCCACCGCGGGAGGGCAATGTTGGCCTCCCGCACCGGGAACTCAAAGAGCGCCTGCTCCAGGATGAGGTGCACGTCGTCCTGAGTCAGCTCGCTGGCGTCCACCGGGATGACGGGTGCGTTGTACTTCACCTCGAGCTCGCCGGCCAGCTCCATCGTCTCCTGCGCGTAGGGCCGGGTGGTGTTCAGCACGATCACGAACGGCTTGCCCAGGGCCTGCAGCTCGGCGACCACCCGCTCCTCGGCCTCCAGGTACTTCCCCCGGGCCAGGTCGGTAATGGACCCGTCGGTGGTCATCAGCACGCCGATGGTGGCGTGCTCGGCGATCACCTTGCGGGTGCCGATCTCGGCCGCATCGTGGAACGGGATCTCGCCCTCGAACCACGGCGTGCGGACCATGCGCGGGGAGCCCTGCTCGTCCATGTAGCCCAGTGCGCCCTCGACCGCGTAGCCCACGCAGTCGACCAGGCGCACCCGCACCGTCAGCCCCTCGCCGATGGTCAGCTCGATGGCCTCGTCGGGCACGAACTTGGGCTCGACGGTCATGATCGTCTTGCCATTGCCGGATTGCGGCAGCTCGTCGCGGATGCGGGCCTGCTCGTACTCGTCCGGGATGTTGGGCAGGATGACCTGCTCAGCAAAGCGGCGGATGAAGGTGGACTTCCCCGTCCGGACCGGGCCCACCACGCCGATGTAGATGTCCCCTCCGGTCCGCCTCGCAACGTCCTCAAAGATGTCGATCCTCTCCACGCCAGTACCCTCCCTAGGTCGCCGCGACGCCGGGCGGCCGCACACTCGCCGCGGCATTCGTACTCAGAATGTGGCCCGGGTCCCGTGTCCTACCGCTAATGCTATGAGGCGCCCCGGGAGGGTATGTCTACCGTCCAAGCATCCGGTACAGTCCAAGCAGGGTCAGGAGCACCCCGTGTAGCGCGGCCCACCGGCCGTTCAGGCGCAGGGGCAGGCGGTGGGCGAGGCGCGAGCCGGCCGTCAGCAGGACGAACGTGGCGCAGGCCGCGGCCAGGGGCAGGCCAACCGGCGAGAAGCCCGTCAGCGCCGCGCCCAGCCCCGCGGCCGTCGAGTCCAGGGCCAGGGCAAGGCCCAGCAGCAGGGCCTCGTGTGCGTTGATGTGCCCCGAGCGGTCCAGGTCCGCAGCCGCCGGCTCCCGCAGGATCTCCACCACGATGCCCACCGAGCCCAGGCGCAGCCGCCAGACCCGGTGCAGCGGCGCCGGGTCCCGTGCGGGCGGCACGGCCCCCGGCCGCGACCGCACCGTCTGGAAGATAATCCAGATGCCTGTCAGGGCCAGGATCGCAGCTCCCATCCGGTGGGCCAGCTGCGGCGCGAGCCGGCCGGCCACCATCCCCCCGGCGCCCATGGAGGCCGCGAGGAGCAGCCCGGTGGCCAGGCTCACGATGGCCGCGGCCTCCCAGGGCAGCCGGAGCCCCCGCAGGCCGTACAGGAGCCCCGCCATCAGCGAGTCGAGGCTGACGGCGAGGGCGAGCAGCACAAGCGACACAGCGTCCAATCCGAGGCACCCCCCATACGGGTACACGGGCATCCTACGCCCCGGGGCCGGCCAGGGTGACCGGTGCCGGCAGGCGTGTCCGGCGGCCCGGTGCCCCTTGCGGACGCAAAGCGGCCCTGGAAGCGCACTACGCGCTCCCAGGGCCGCACGATATCTCCGCTACCCGATCGGCCCCTCCACCTCGGCGACCTCCTCCAGCTCGTGGGCCCGGGGCCTGGCCATGAGCCGGGCCATCGCCTCCAGCGGCGGGAGCCCCTCGTACAGCACGCGGTAGATCGCCTCGGTGATGGGCATGCGGACGCCCAGCTTCTGCGCCAGCTGCCAGGCCGCCCGGGTGGTGGCGATGCCCTCCACCGTAAGGCCCGTCTCGGCCACGAACTGGGCGGCGCTCTTCCCCCGCCCGATGGCGAGGCCCGCCCGCCGGTTGCGGGAGCTGTCAACGGTGCAGGTGAGCACCAGGTCGCCCAGTCCGGAGAGCCCGGCAAACGTCAGCGGGTTCGCCCCCATGGTCCGGCCGATGCGGGCCATCTCCACCAGCCCGCGGCTGATCAGCGCCGCCCGGGCGTTGTCGCCCATCTGCAGCCCATCGGCGATGCCCACCCCCAGGGCGATGACGTTCTTCAGGGCGCCGGCCAGTTCCACCCCGGTCAGGTCGGGGTTGGTGTAGACCCGGAACCGGTCTGTCATCAGCGCCGCCTGGACACGGTCGGCGAGCTCCAGGTCGGGGCAGGCGGCCACCGTCCCGGTGGGCAGGCCGGCCGCCACCTCGTGAGCGAAGTTGGGGCCCGAGAGCGCCACGACCCGGTCCCGGTGCGCGGGCAGCTCCTCACCCACCACCTGGTGCACCAGCAGATGCGTCTCCGGCTCGATGCTCTTGGTGACGGTGACGATGACGGCGTCCGCGCGCAGGTGCGGCCCCACCAGCCGGCAGGTGGCCCGCAATCCGGCGCCGGCGGGACTCAGCACCACCAGATCGGCCCCAGCGACCGCATCCTCCAGGCGCTCACACGCCTCCACGTTCCCGGGCAGGCGCAGCCCCGGCAAGGCCGGGTGCCCCCTGTCCCACCGCTCCGTCCAGCCGGGCGTGCGCCGCCAGAGCCGGACGACGTTGCCGCCCGCCGCCGCGGGTACCGCCAGGGCGGTGCCCCACGTGCCGGCGGGCAGGATCGCGATCCGCAGACCCACGCGCCTCCCCCCTTGCACCCGCCTACGGCCGGGGTTGGGCGCGCACGCCGAGCCGGTTCTCGGTGCCTGCGGCGATGCGCTTCATGTTCTCCCAGTGCCGGACGTAGATGACGACGGCCAGGCCGACCACCAGCAGGCGGTGCGCCAGGGGCGCACCCGCTACCAAGACCTGGATGACGACGGCCGCCGTGGCCACCAGCGACCCCAGGGAGACCCAGCGGGTGGGCAGCACGGCCAGCGCCCCGGCCAGGATGCCCAGCAGCACCTGCAGGGGGTAGTGCAGCAGCGCCACGCCGCCGCTGGTCGCCACGCTCTTGCCGCCGCGGAAGCGGAGCCACACCGGGTAGGAGTGGCCCAGGGAGGCCAGGAAGCCCCCGACGGCGTAACCCCAATCGCCCGCCAGGCGCTGGCCCAGGTAGGCCGCCAGAAGGCCCTTGCCGATATCGCACGCCACCGTGAAGAGCGCGGCCCAGGGGCCCAGGGTGCGCAGCACGTTGGTCCCGCCGGTGGCGCCGCTGCCGTAGCGGCGCACGTCGATGCCACGCAGCCGCCCCACCAGGAAGCCCACCGGCACCGAACCCAGCAGGTAGCCCATAATGCCTACAACGATCAGATCGGTCACCGCTCGCGTCCCCTCCCATGGGCGATTCGGGTCACATCTCTGATTCGCCGTCCGCTGGGTTATTCCTGGTTTTAGTAGGAGGTTCTAATTTGCAGAATCGGCGCCCCCTACTCGGTGGAACGCTTGCGGGCCGCCCGCCGGATGGCCCGCGTCTGGCCGCCGGCCAGCACCCGCCGCACGCGACCGGGCCGCTCCGGCAGCTTCACCTTGGCGCGGGTGCGGAAGTACAGGTTGATCGGCGTGCCCTCGAAGCGGTACGTCTCCCGCAGCCGGTTCTCCAGGTACCGCTTGTAGGAGAAGTGCACGAGCTCGGCGTCGTTCACGAAGAAGACGAAGCCGGGCGGGCTCACGTGGGGCTGTGTGGCGAAGAGGATCTTCAGCCGGCGGCCCTTGTCGGAGGGCGGCGGGTTGAGCGCATAGGCCTCCCGCACGAGGTCGTTCAGCTCCCGGGTGGGGATGCGCCGGGCGTGGTTGGCCGCCGCCTCCTTGATCAGCGGCAGGAGCCGGTGCACGCGCGCACCGGTCTTGGCCGACACGAAGTGGACGAGGGCGTAGTCCATGAACGCCAGCCGCGCCCGCACCTCGTCGGTCTTCTTGGCCATGGTCCGGTCGTCCTTCTCCACCAGGTCCCACTTGTTGACGACCACGATGCACGCCTTGCCGTTCTCGTGCGCATAGCCGGCGATGCGCTGGTCCTGCTCGGTGACGCCGTCCGTCGCGTCGACGACGACGAGCACCACCTGGGCCCGCTCCACGGCCCGCAGGGCCCGCATCACGGAATAGCGCTCCACGGGCTGCTCCACCTTCGCCCGGCGGCGCATGCCCGCCGTGTCGACCAGCAGGAACTTGTCCTCGCCCCGCTCCACCAGCACGTCGATGGCGTCCCGGGTCGTGCCGGCGACGTCGGAGACGATCACCCGCTCCTCGCCCAGGATCGCATTCACCAGCGACGACTTGCCCACGTTGGGCCGGCCGATGACCGCCACGCGGACCGGGCCGCCCTCCTCCGGCTCCTCCGGTACGGCGGAAGGCAGGGCGGCGACGATCGCGTCCATCAGGTCGCCGGTCCCCATGCCGTGCTCGGCGGAGACCGAGATGACCTGGTCGAGCCCCAGCGACCAGAACTCCAGGGCCTCGTCCTCGCGCTTCAGGTTCTCCACCTTGTTCACCGCGACGATGACCGGCTTGCGCACGCGGCGCAGCCGCTCGGCCACCTCCAGGTCCGGCGCCGTCACCCCCTGGGTGACGTCCACCACGAAGACGATCACATCCGCCTCCCGGATGGCCAGTTCGGCCTGCCGGGTCACGTGGGCTTCGATGGTGTCGCCGTCCTTGTCGAGCTGGATGCCGCCGGTGTCCACCAGCGTGATCGTGCGCCCGTTCCACTCCGCATCGGCGTAGAGGCGGTCGCGTGTCACCCCCGGCAGGTCCTCGACGATCGCCTGCCGGCTCTGGATCAGTCGGTTGAAAAGGGTCGACTTGCCCACGTTGGGCCGGCCCACAATAGCTACGATCGGTTTCATAGGCGTGTTCCCCCGATGCCTGCGGATGGTGCGCGGGGGTACGACAGCCTGTCACCCCCGCCCAGCCCATTATCCAGGAACGACCATTAACGGTCAAGAGACCGGCAGATCGGGGGACGCGGGCCGGCCGTCGCCCGGCCGGTGCAGCAGCTCGGCCAGGGTCAGCGCCAGCACCCCCGCCACCAGAGCCGTGCCGTGGAAACCGCCGCCGGCCAGGCGGAAGACCACGTCGGGCTGGCTGGCCGCCACGTAGCGGAAGTAGTGGTAGAGGTCAGCCAAGAGCGAGCCGAGCACCGCTGCGGCGAAGGCGGCGGGGCGCGTGTGGCCGATCAGACAGCCGAGCGTGCCGGCCACCGTGGCGTAGAGGTACTGAGCGTCCAGGTAGAACAGGTTCAGTTCGGTGGGCTGCCCGGGCGGGAAGTAGAGGCTGAGCGCGGCCAGGCTGGCGGCCCCCGTCAGCGCGCCGCCGACCGCCAGCCCCGGCTCCCACCAGCGGCGCATGGCCCGCACCTGGTAGAGCGCCAGGCAGAGCGGCAGCAGCCCCGTGCCGAAATTGAGGGTGAGGCGGGGCGTCAGGTGCAGCTCCACCAGGCTGCCCGCCAGCATCGCACCGAGGAGCGCCAGCCCCCAGCGCGGGGTCAGGCCCAGGCGGCGCAGCGGGCCGGTCAGAAAGCCGGAAGCGGCCAGCACCAACAGCACGAGGAGCAGGATCGGGCTCACGGGCATCACAGGGCGTCACCTCCCATCCGACAGGGCCTGCATGTCCTGCCAGTCATTGGATCAGCTTGCGCACGCTGCGCCCATCCTATACCTGCCCCAAGCCCTCGGTGCGGGCGGCCGCGGAGCATAATCGCCACTGGGTATCGCCAACCTAAAGGCTGTCATCACCCAGTGGGAGGGTCCCGCCTGATGCAGCTCGACACAGCAGAGTGGGTCTATCTGGTGGCCGTGGGACTCCACCTCTTTTTCTTTGGGCTTTTCCTGCGCCTCTTATGGTGGAAGCGCTATGCAGACGTAACCTACTGGCGGCACCGGCCCGAGCTCTCTCTGGATCGGCTGGTCAAGCAGGCCCAGAGCATGGGGCAGGCGCTGCCGCGCTTCTCGCTGATCGTCCCCGCACGCAACGAGGCCGACGTCATCGAGCGGACAGTGGATCACCTGGCCGGCCTCACCTATCCACACGACCTCTACGAGGTGCTCGTGGTGACCGACGCGAAGGAGGAGCAGGCGGCCGCCCAGCGCCGCAGCACCGCGGTGGCGGATGCGGTGGCCGCGCTGCGGGAAAGGAGGATGCCCGCGCCTGACTCGACCGCGGGCGGCCTGGTGATGGCCCTCATCGCCGGCATGGCCCTGGACGGCATCGGCGAGGCCGCCCGCCGGCTCGGCCCGGACGAGGGAATCCAGCACCTGCGGCGCATCCCCGCGCCGCTGCTCAGGCCCATCATCTGGGAAGCGGCGCTGCGCCTCCTGCGCAAGGGCGCGGGCAGTCCCGAGTACCGCCTCCTGCGCACGCTGCGGTCCCGGCTGCCGGATCTGGGCCAGGAACCGCTGCAGCGCGCCTACGCGGCGCTGCTTTCGCTGGCGATACCCTGCGCGGTGGCCTTCGCCTCGCTGCGGGGCGAGGACGGCGCGGCGCTGGGGCGCCGGCTGGCCACGCTGGCCGCCCAGGCGCACCACTCGCTGACGCGGGAGCTGATCCAGTCGCTCTGTTCCGCCCTGGCCGCAGACCTGATGGTGCGGCTGGAGCGGCTGGCCGCCGACCCGCTGCTCGCGGAACGCCTCGCCGCGGCCTACCGGGAGGTCTACCCGACCACCCAGGACATCATGGCGCGCAAGGTGGCCGAGTACGCAGCCCGGCCCGCTGCGCCGGCGGTCCGGCACGTGGTGGTGCCTGTGGACTTCGACGGCCAGCTGAACGGCCGCTGCCTGGGCGTCACCGTGCCCTCCACCAAGGGCCGGGCCCTGAACTGGGCCCTGAGATTCATCGACGGGCGCTCGACCTGGTGCGGCTTTTACGACGCCGAAAGCCGGCCCGACAGCCGGGTGATGCTCTACCTGGCCCACCGGGTCCTGGAGGCCCGCCGGACCGACACGCCGCTGCCCCGCATCTTCCAGGGCCCCGTCTTCCAGGTGCGCAACTGGTACGACATGGGCGCGTTCTGCAAGCTGGCCTCCCTGTTCACGGCCATCAGCCACGAGTGGCACCTGCCGGTGGTCTACCGCTCCATCCCCTTCGTGGGCGGCACCAACGTCTTCGTCGAGACCCGCCTGCTGCACGAGATCGGCGGCTTCGACTCCTCGACCCTCACGGAGGATCTGGAGCTGGGAACCCGCGCCTGGCTCAAGGCCCGGGCCTGGCCCGAGTACCTGCCTTACCCCTCCAGCGAGCAGACGCCGCCGACGTTCATGGGCTTCTACCGCCAGCGCCTGCGCTGGGCCAGCGGCCACCTGCAGGTGATGCGCAAGATCCGCGCCGAGCAGCTCGGTACCCGGGAGCAGCGCCAGCGTCTTCTGCGGTCGCTCTGGTTCAAGGGGCAGGCCCAGTGGCTCTTCTACCAGGCGGCGACGCTGGTGCCGCTCACGGTCTTCATCCTCTGGACCATGGGGCTGGTGGACCCCACCGTGGTGCCGCCGGTGTGGCGCTACGGCCTCCACATGATGTCGGCCCTCTACATCGCCTTTGCCGTCTACCTGCTGCTGCGCTACCTGCGGTACGTGGACCCGACCAGCCGGCCGCTGATGTGGCTCGGGCAGCTGGGCGCCGTGGGCCAGATCCTCGTGCTGCCGCTGGCGGGCTTCCTCTTCCCGGTGCCCTACTTCAGCGCCCTCGTGCTGGCGGCGGCCGGCAAGGGCCCGAGCCACTGGGTCAAGACGCCGCGCACGAGGGAGTGATGCCTGTGGCTGTCCCAAGGGATCAGAACATCGCCGCCCGGCCGTACGCCGCCATCGGCGTCCTGACGGGGCTGCTGCTGCTCACCGGCTGCAGCGCCCGACCCCTGCCCGTCCGCCCCGCCGAGGCCATCGCGGCGGCCGCGGCGCACCCGGAGGTCGCGGCGTGGTACGAGGCGCACGCGGCCCCGCGCGTGCTGGAAGGACTGAGCCCCGCCGCCGCCCGGGGCCTCCAGCGCTTCAGGCCGGACGCGCTGGTGGACCTGGTCGGGGAGGGGCTCCTGGTGCGGTTCACCTCGGCTCTCGGGGAGCAGCCCCGGCGGGTCGAGGTGCTGGTGGATCAGACGGACGGACGCGTGCTGGGCGTGCGCATGGGCGGCGCCGGGTGGCGGGGCTGGCGCTGACTCAGCGCGCCGGCGGCGCTGGCTGGCGAAGACCGCGCGGGCTCACGCCGTCGCGGCGCCGTGCCTGCGATGCTGCAGGAACCACTGGTAGAGTTCGGGGTTGGCGTACGTCTGGGTCCAGGAATCGTGCGCCACCCCCGGGTAGAGCGTGAACTTGACCGGGGCGCCGACGGCTCGCAGGGCCTCCACCATCTGCGCCGACATCGCGGGCGGTACGATCTCGTCCTGGTCGCCGTGGAAGATCCAGAAGGGCAGGACCGCGTGCTCCGGGCGCACCCGCAGGGGGTTTCCCGCGCCGCAGATCGGGGCCACGGCGGCGAAGCGGTGCGGCGCGGTCAGGGCGAGGTCGAAGGCGCCCATGCCGCCCATGGAGAGCCCGGTCAGGTAGATGCGCTCCTCGTCCACCGCGTACGTGGCGCAGACCTCGTCCAGCAGCGCCAGCAGCACGTCTGCATCCCAGGTCTCCCCCTCCGGACACTGGGGCGAGACGACGATGAACGGGAAGTCCGCGGGCCGCTCCTCCGCCAGCCGGGGCGGCCCGTGCCGCTTCACCAGGCTGAGGTCGCTGCCGCGCTCGCCCGCGCCGTGCAGGAAGAGGATCAGCGGCCACCGCTGCGCCGGATCGGCGCCGTAACCCTCGGGCAGGAACAGCAGGTATCTGGCGCCGACCTGCTTCTGGATCACCCGTGTGAACGACCGGTCATGCTGCATCGGCGTCACCCTTTCTCGCCATAGTCCATTTCCCGCCACTCTTCGATAGGAATGATCTCAAACTCCACTATGGGGTCCGGCTCACCCCAGCGCAGCGGCACGCTGATCAACTGGCTCACCTGGGTCGGTTTGTCTGTGAGCGTGATCAGCCGGAACCAGAAGCGGGCGCGCCCTCGGCCCGGCTCCTCCCGGAAGTGGTTGAGAACGATCTCACCTGGCGTGTGCCCGGGCTCCGGGGCCAGCTCGATGAACAGGTCTTCCTCGGTCCGCTGCAGGCGGTAGCGCACGCCGCCACCCGCGCTCTGCCACTCCCCCCAGTCGGGCGGAACGCTGGTTCCGTCATGCAGCGCAGGGCCGCGCAGCGCTTTACGGCAGTGGCCCCGGAGGGCCATCGGCCAGCCCAGGTAGCGGTACCGGAAGGTGGGGCAGTGCAGCCAGCGCAGGTCGACGGTCGGGTACCAGACCAGCAGGACGCCGGGCGCATGCTCGAGCGGAGCCGGCGGCGGCGTCGGCTCCAGGCGCCAGCCGGTCTCCGGAAGGAGCTCCACCCCCTCGCCCCGCGCGTAGACCTCGGTCAGGCGCCACACGGTCCACGCCTCCGGCAGGACGACCGCGATCTCGTCCGGCGGCAGCACGCCTGCGACCTCTACGGACTCGATCACGACCGGGAGCGGCCCGCGATTGAGCACCTCGTACATGACCAGGGACGGGCTTCCGGGGATGCGATACATCGACCCGTCCCAGTGCAGGGGCGGGCGCCAGTACGCCAGCCCGACCGCCGCGGCGTAGGCCAACAGCGGCACCAGCAGGGCCAGCCAGGCGTACCGGCGAACCCACCGCCTCCGCCCCGGCAGCGTCTGCCAGCTCTGCTCCGAACCCCGATGTTCCATCTGAATCTTCCCTCCCCGTAAGGAGACGACACGGGGAGGGCTACGGTTGCGACCGGTTGGCGAGTGCGGCGAGGTCCACCCCCCGGAGGCGGCACCATTCGCCCACCAAGCCCGTGATGACAACCGGCTGCCGCTGGAGCGCGGCGAGGTCGCGTGCGCCGCAGAGCAGGCAGGCCGTCTGCAGGTCGGCCAGCAGCCCTTCCAGGTAGGCGCGCACGCCCGCCGCGCCCTCCCGCTGCTGCCGGGCCAGCACCGGCCCGGCGACGGCTACCGCCCGGGCGCCCAGCGCCAGGGCCTTGGCCGCGTCGGTGCCGTGGCGGATGCCGCCGCTGGCGATCAGCTCCAGCCCGGACAGGTCCAGCGCCGCCACCTCGGCCAGGGCGCAGGCCGCCGGCAGCCCCCAGCCCTCCAGCCCGGGGTCGCCCTCGACCACGCCCGCCCGGCGGTCCTCGATCCAGACGAAGTTGGTGCCGCCCCGGCCGGAGACGTCGATGGCGCGCACGCCGGCCTCGTAGAGCTGCCGGGCCGTCTCGCGCGACACGCCGAAGCCGCACTCCTTCACGACGACGGGCACGGAAAGCTCCTGGACGATGCGGGCGATGCGCTCCAGGCGCCCGCGGAAGTCCCGGTCGCCCTCCCGCATGCGCAGCTCCTGCGGGGCGTTGAGGTGAAGCTGCAGCAGGTCGGCCTCCACCATCTCGACCGCGGCGCGCGCCTGCTCCGGCGTGGCGTCGCTGCCCAGGTTGGCCAGGATGACGCCGCGCGGGTTGACACGCCGCACCACCCGGTAGCTCTCCACCACCTCCGGCTCCCGCAGCCCGGCGGTCTGCGAGCCCACGGCCATCGCCAGGCCCAGCTCCGCCGCCGCGGCGGCCAGGTCGCGGTTGATGGCCGTGACGCCCGGCGCCCCGCCGGTCATCGCATTGATCATGACCGGCCTGGCCAGGGGGACTCCGCAGATGGACGTGCGCAGATCGATCTCGTGGGTGGCCAGTTCGGGCAGGCTTCGGTGGACCAGGTGCACGTCCTCCCAGCCGGCGCCGCCGGCCCTCGCCCCGGGCCCGGCGACGGCCAGCCGCACGTGGTCGAGCTTGCGCCGCTGCCGTTCACTCATGCTGACTTCTCCCCTCCTGGGTGCCCGCCCGGGACCTCGTACGGCGGGTCCGCCCGGCCGTTCCCGCCCGCGACCCGCTCGGCCGCCGCGGCCGGTCCGGCGGGAACTCGAAGCCCACCTCCCCGCTCTCCTTCAGGACGAGGAAGGCGGCGAAGCTCCTGCCCGTGCGGGGCGAGGTGAAGCCCCTGATGAGCTGGCTCCGGCCGCGGGTGAGGATCTCCTCCGCCACGCTCCTGTCCACGACCTTGCCGCAGAGGTAGGCCGGGACCCGCAGGCTGCACCCCTCGCGCGCACAGGTCCAGCCCCGGCTTCCCTTGCGCACCGCCCCGCCGCAGCGGGGACAGGCCACTGCCAGCACGTCCGGCGCATCCCCCTCGTCCGGCGCGGCATCCGGCCCGGCCTCCGCGCCGTTCACCTGCACGCGCGCAGCACTCCCGCCCTCCGCCGGGACGGGGCTGCCGCCAGGCGCCGACCGGACCTGCGCCACCACCTGGGCCGTGAGCTCCCGGATCTCCTGCATGAACCGCCCGGGGTCGTACTCCCCGGCCTGGATCGCCGCGATGCGGCGCTCCCACTCGCCGGTCAGCTCTGGGCTGAGGAGCACCGCGGCGCCTGCGGCCTCCACCAGTTCCACCATGCGGCGCCCCTTGGGCGTGGGGAGCAGGGTCTTCTTCTCACTCCGGACGTATCCCACTTCCTTCAGCCGCTCGATGATCGCCGCCCGGGTGGCCGGGGTGCCCAGGCCGTGGCCCTTCATCGCCTCCCGGAGCGCTTCGTCCGTCACCTCGCGGCCGGCGTACTCCATCGCGGAAAGCAGCGTCGCCTCGGTGTACCGCCGCGGCGGCCGGGTGGTCCGCTCCCGGCTCTCCACCGCACCCACGGAGACGGGCTGGCCGTCCTCCAGCGGAGGCAGCACCTGCGGCGCGTCCTCCTCCTCCCCGGCCTCCGGATCCCTGCGGCGGGAACGGACCGGCTCGGGCTCGACCCGCCGCCAGCCCGGGTCCAGCACCTGCCGCCCCCGGCTGCGGAACCGGTCGGGATAGGGCCCGACCCGGGTGACCACCTCCTGCTCCAGGAAGCGGGCGTCGGGGTAGAACTGGGCCAGGAAGCGGCGGGCGATGAGGTCGTAGATCCTGGCCTCGGCCCCGGCCAGGCCCCGGGGCACGTCGGTGGTCGGGATGATCGCGTGGTGGTCGGTGACCCGGGCGTCGTCCACCACCCGGCGGTTGCCCCGGTGCACCCGCTTCACGTCAGCCTCGGCTGCGAGCGACGCCAGGTCGGGCAGGCCGCCCAGCGCCCGCACGACCCGCGGGAGCTCCGGTACCAGCGCGGCGGCCAGGTAGCGCGAGTCGGTGCGGGGGTAGGTGATGTGCTTCGCCTCGTAGAGGGCCTGAGCGGCCTTGAGCGTGGCCGCCGCCGTGAGCCCGTAGCGCCGGTTGGCCTCCCGCTGCAGGCTGGTCAGGTCGAAGAGCTGCGGCGGCCGCTCGGCGACGGGTTTCGCCTCGCAGGACTCCACGGCGCCCTGCGCCCCGTGCACCCGCTCCACGACGGCCTGCGCCGACTGGGCGTCCGGCAGCCGATCGCCCTCGGGTCGGAACCACTTGCCGGCATACCGCTGGCCGCCGGCCGTCACGAACTCGGCGATCACCTCCCAGTATGGCTCCGGACGGAAGGCCTCAATCTCCCGCTCCCGCCGGACCAGCATCGCCAGCGTGGGCGTCTGCACGCGGCCGGCGGAGAGCAGGTCGCCCCACTTCACGGTGAAGGCGCGGGTGGCGTTGATGCCCACCAGCCAGTCGCCCTCCGCCCGGCAGCGGGCCGACTGGTAGAGCCGGTCGTACTGCGCTTGGGGGCGCAGTTCGGCAAAGGCCTTCCGGATCGCCTCCGGCGTAAGGGCCGACACCCAGAGTCGCTGCACCGGGGCGCGGAGCCCCGCTGCCTGGCAGATGTAGCGGAAGATCAGCTCGCCCTCCCGGCCCGAGTCACAGGCGTTGATCAGGCGAGGTGCTTGCTTGCCGAGCCTGGCGAGCACCTGAAACTGCGCGCGGGTCCGCGGCAGCACCTTCAGGCGGAACGCATCGGGGATGATCGGCAGGGTGGCCATGGCCCAGCGCTTCCAGCGCGGATCGTACTCCTCCGGGGCCTGCAGCTCCACCAGGTGGCCGACGGCCCACGAGAGCAGGTAATCGGACGACTCCAGATAGCCCTCGCGCCGGCGGAAACCACCCAGCGCCTCGGCGATGGCCTGGGCGGCCGAGGGCTTCTCGGCGATGATCAACGGTTTGCCGGACAAGCTTTCCCACCTCAGAAACTATGTTCGCCTCCCCCCGGCCGAAGTCCTGCCTTGCTGGAACCCGCTTCCCTGATTCTGGATGTTCCCACCCCAGCCGCGCAAAAAGAGCCCGGCCCCCCGACGGGGGACCGGGCCCGGGTCACACGCTTACTCCTCGGCCTTCTCCTCAGCGGGGGACTCCGCGCCGGACTCGGCCTGAGCGGGGGCCTCAGCCTCCGCAGGAGTCTCGCTCTCGGTGGCCGCCACGTCCTCCAGGGGCGCCTCGCCCGTGAGCTCGTCCAGCGGGGTCACCTGGGCGGCAACCGCCTCGGCGGCCAGCTCCTCCTCAGCAGCACGCAGCGAGAGGCTGATCCGGCGGTTCTCGGCATCCACGCCGACGACCTTGACCTTCACCTGCTGGCCGATGGAGACGACCTCACCCGGGTTGTTGATCCGGCGGTCGGCCAGCTGGCTGATATGGATCAGACCGTCAACGCCGGGCTCCAGCTCGACGAAGGCGCCGAACGTCGCCAGGCGGGCCACGGTGCCCTCGACGATGGAACCCTCGGGGTACCGCTCCGCCACGGACTCCCAGGGATCGGGCAGCACCTGCTTCAGGCCCAGCGAGACCTTGCCCTTCTCGCGGTCGAGCCGCAGGACCTTGACCTTGATCTGCTCGCCCTCCTTCAGGACCTGGGAGGGGTGCTTGATGCGGCCGTAGGACATCTCGGAGATGTGCAGCAGGCCGTCCACGCCACCGAGGTCGATGAAGGCGCCGAAATCGGTGAGGGACTTGACGGTGCCCTCCAGGACCGCGCCCTCCTCGACGGACTCCCAGAAGGCCTTCCGCCGGGCTTCACGCTCGGCCTCGATCACCTGCTTGCGGGAGAGGATGACGCGCCCCTTGTGCGGATCCAGCTCGATGATCTTCGCCCGGATCTTCTGGCCGACGAACTTGGACAGGTCGGCCACAAAGCCGCGGTCTACCTGCGACGCGGGCAGGAAGGCACGCAGTCCGAGATCCACGACCAGGCCGCCCTTGACGGCCTCGGTCACCTCGGCCTCGATGACCTCACCCGACTCGAACTTCCGCTCGATCTCCGCCCAGGCCAGGCGCTCGTCGGCGCGGCGCTTGCTGATGCGCAGGCCGCCCTCGCCCTTGGCGTCGACGCTCAGGACGACCACCTGCACCTCGTCGCCGACCTTGAGCCCGGCCTCCTCCGCGCTGCGCAGCGGGCGGTGGGACAGCTCGTTCAGCGGGATGATGCCCTCGGACTTGTACCCGACGTCCACCATGATCGAGTCCTCGCTCACGCGTACGACCTGCCCCGTGACCATCTCGCCCGGCTTGGGCACTCGCAGGGCAGCCTCCATTTCGGCGCGGGCTTGGGCTTCGTCCATGGTCTCGTTCTCCCTACCCTGGTTGTCAAACTCCTGCACGATCGTAGACCTCCTCGATGGCTCGGAAACGGGTGCGGCACCGGCGCGACCGACTCGAACCATACATTACCTTCCAGATTCGCATTATGATAACCGGCCCCGGGCGGCGGCTTACCCAAACCTGACTCCACCCTCTACGGCGATCCCCGGCCCTGGGCCCTGGGAAGGCCCGGCGGGTCCAGCAGGTGGCTGATGGCGTCTGCGATGGCCTCGCTGGCCTGCTCCAGCGTCGCGCCGTTCAGCTTGCTGTCGCGGAACCGCTCGAGATCGACCGGCGGCCCGAACCGGATGCGGACCGGGCTGAACAGCCGGTAGGTGGACGTGATGCCCACGGGGATGACGGGCACACCCGACTTCAGGGCGATGTAGGCGGTGCCCGGCTCAGGTTTCTTCAGCTCGCCCGTGGGCGAACGGGTTCCCTCAGGGAAGATGCCGAAGCACTTGCCCTCGGCGAGCAGGGAGAGGGCGTGTTTCAGCGAGGCCCGGTCGGCGCTGCCGCGCCTCACCGGAAAGGCGCCCAGCCCCCGGATGAGAAACCGCAGAAAGGCGGACCGGAACAGCTCCTCCTTGGCCATGAAGCAGACGGGCCGCGGGCTGGCGATGCCGATGATCAGAGGGTCCTGCGCGTTGATGTGGTTGCCACAGAGGATGACGCCGCCTGTGGCGGGGATGTTCTCCACCCCCTCCGCCTCGATGCGGTAGATGAGGTGGTAGAGCGTTCCCACCACGGCCTTGCCAAAACCGTAAAGCCACATGGCTACGCCCTCCGGCAGTGGCCCAGGATTTCTGCGACGACCTCTTCAATCTCCTTGCCGGTGGTATCGATCACGATCGACTCCGGCAACTGCATCAGCGAGTGGGCACCCTTGTTCATATCTTGCTCATCCCGGCGGGCGATCTCGGCCTCCACCTGCCCGAGCTCGGCCTGGTGGCCCTCGGCGCGCAGCTGCAGCTGTCGCCGGCGGGCCCGCTCCTGCAGCGAGGCCGTGATGAAGAACTTCAGGTCGGCGTCCGGCAGCACGTAGGAGCCGATGTCCCGGCCGTCCATGACCACGCCGCCCGAGCGGGCCATCGCCCGCTGCTGCTCGATCATCAGGGCACGCAGCTCCGGGACGGCCGAGACCCGGGATACGATGGCGGAGACGGCGGGCGAGCGGATCTCGGCCGTGACGTCCTCCCCGTCCAGGAGAACCCGGTTGCCGCCGTCGGCCGTGCGCTCCAGCCGCACCTCCGTGGTCGCCCCCATGGCGGCGAGCGCCTCCCGGTCCGTCTCGGCGATCCCCAGGCGCAGAGCTTTCAGCGCCAGTGCCCGGTACATGGCGCCGGTGTCGACGTAGAGGTAGCCGAGCCGGCGCGCGACGATCTTCGCCAGCGTACTCTTGCCGGCGCCGGCAGGACCGTCCATGGCGATGACGAGTTCGCGGGGCCTGCTGGCCTCTGTCAAGGTACGATACCACTCCAATCGCCCGGTCGCCGGGATCCGGTCGGATCCGGCGCGGGCGCAACTCATTGCTATATGCACTTGTACATGGTGGCGGAGACTCCCTTCCTTAGATTAGCAGACCCGAATTGCTTCGTCAAACTGGCACAGATCTACAGGAGTGCAAAAAGGGAGCGCCCCAGCGTGCGCTCCCCTCTGCGTCCTTATTGGCCGGAACGCCGGATCCAGTCGCTGACCTCCTGGACGGGTACCCCCTCCAGCGCCGAAATCAGGCCGAACCGCCCCAGGCCCAGGGACTGGGCGAGGCCGAGGACGACCAGCCCGAGCACGACCAGCCGCATCAGGACCCGCTCCACCCGGTCCGCCAGGCTGCCGTGCCGGTCCTGAAAGGACTCGATCGCCTCCCTCTCCGCCTCCGCCCGCCAATCCGTCCGCGCTGCCGGTCGGTCCACCCCTGGGCCACCTCCTGTCCACGCCTATCTTATGTGGAGGTAACCCTCATTATGCGTCGCTCTCCTCCCCGCCATACAGGGCCGCACCGGGTTTTCGGCGCCATCCCGCACCCCGGGGTGCGGTGCGGAGGCCGGAGCGGCCGGGGACGGCGGGGGCGGGCAGGTCGCGCAGCAGCGGCTCCAGCGCCGCCCGCACCGCCTCGGGGCCGAAGCCGCGCCGGGCGAGGTAACCGGCCAGCCGCCGCCCGGCCGTCAGGCGGTCCACCTGGCCCATTCGCCTCAGGCGGGCCGCAGCCACCGCACGGGCCTGCTCCACGGCCTCCTCCTCGCCCCGCTCCTCCTGAACCACCGCCGCGGCTACAGCCCGGTCCACGCCCTTGCGGGCGAGGTCGGCCAGCAGCCGCCGGGCACCGAAGTCCGGGTGGGACCGCACGTAATTGGCCGCGAAGGCGCGGTCGTCGAGCCAGCCTGCGTCCGCCAGGCGCGCGACAACCCGCTCCACCGTCTCGGGCGGGTAGGTGCGGCCCAGCCGGCGGGCGAGCTCCCGCCGGGTCCGGGGCGCCGCAGCCAGCAGCCGCAGCCCGGCTTCCCAGGCCTGCTTCTCCAGGTCGAGGGCGTAAGCCTGCCAGAGCGCTTCCCCGTCCACGTCCTGGCCCACCTTGAGGCGGCAGCGCAGGATGGTCTCCAGGTGGAGCCCCAGGACGAACTCGCCGTCGACGAAGAGCGAGCGCCGCTCGGGGTCGCGCTGCTCCTCGAGCGCGGTGATGCGGCCGGAGACGGCGCGCAGCGCCTCCGGGTCCACCGGCCTGCGCCCGGTCCCCTTACGCCGGCGGGGACCGGCGCTGCCGGTCCCCCTCTGGTCACGCATCGTAGTCCGGGACGTCGTCCGTCGCCGACCTGACCGGCGCCGCCCCGACCATCAGCCGCTCCCTGATCTTCTGCTCGATCTCCGCAGCCACCTCAGGGTGCTGCCTCAGCCACTCGCGGGCGTTCTCCTTGCCCTGGCCGATGCGCTGGTCGCCGTAGGAGAACCAGGCGCCCGACTTGACGATGACCGGCGGGTTCAGCTCCACGCCGATGTCGATCAGGCTGCCTTCCTTGGAGATGCCCTGGCCGTAGAGGATGTCGAACTCGGCCTGCTTGAAGGGCGGGGCGACCTTGTTCTTCACGACCTTGACGCGCGTGCGGGAGCCGACCACCTCCTGGCCGTTCTTCAGGGTCTCGGACTTCCGCACCTCGAGCCGCACCGTGGCATAGAACTTCAGGGCTCGGCCGCCCGGCGTGGTCTCGGGGTTGCCGAACATCACGCCGACCTTCTCGCGGATCTGGTTGATGAAGATGCAGACGCACTTGGACTTGGAGATCGCGCCGGTCAGCTTGCGCAGCGCCTGCGACATGAGGCGGGCCTGCAGGCCGACGAACGAGTCGCCCATCTCGCCCTCGATCTCGGCCTTGGGCACCAGCGCCGCGACCGAGTCGACCACGACCACGTCCACCGCGCCGGAGCGCACCAGCGTCTCGGTGATCTCGAGCGCCTGCTCGCCGGTGTCGGGCTGGGAGATCAGCAGGTTGTCGATGTCGACCCCCAGGGCCCTGGCGTAGACCGGGTCCAGGGCGTGCTCCGCGTCGACGAAGGCCGCCACGCCGCCCGCCTTCTGCGCCTCGGCGATGACGTGCAGCGCCACCGTCGTCTTGCCAGAGGACTCGGGGCCGTAGATCTCCGTGATCCGGCCGCGGGGCAGGCCGCCGACGCCCAGCGCCACGTCCAGCGCCACGGAGCCGGTGGGGATCACCTCGATGTTCAGCTTGGCCATCTGCTCGCCGAGCCGCATGATCGAACCCTTGCCGAACTGCTTCTCAATCTGGGCCAGGGCCATCTCTATGGCCTTCTGCTTTCCCGCTTCCAGTGCCATTCGTCCCGAATCCTCCCAGCCAATATTTGCCAAACCGCCTGCCTTCAGTATAGGCCACCCACCGCTGCCTGACAAGCCTGTGCGCGGCTACTCCCCGCGCATCAGTTCGGCCGCTGCCAGCACCGTGTACCGCGGGCCGGCCGGCATCAGGTCGCTGCGCATCAGGACCAGCCGCTCCACCGGCCACGACCCGTAGGAGACCGCCGGCGCCGCCAGGCACTCCTGCAGTGAGCGGGGGAGCACCGCCCCCCGGCGCACCCGCCCGAGGGTCAGGTGGGGAAGGAACGGCCGCGCCTCCCGGGCGAAGCCGCACGCCGCCAGTTCGTTTTCCACCTTCCGGGCCAGGGCCACCAGCCGGTCACGCCCCTCGCCCGTCCCCGCCCACAGCACGGACGGGCGGGAAGGGCTGGGAAAGGCGCCGAGCCCCGCCACCTCCAGCCGGAAGGGGCGGGTGGCTGCCGCCGCGCGGCGCAGGGCGCCCGCAGCCACCTCGACGTCGGCGGGCCCGATCTCCCCGAAGAACCGCAGGGTGAAGTGGAACTGGTGCGAGGGCACCCACTTGACCTGATCTGCGTCGCGGCCCAGGGCCTGCCGCAGCCGCCCCTGCGCCCCCTCCAGCGCCCGCCGTACGGCCGGCGCCGGCACCTCCACCGCGGCAAAACACCGGATCATCGCCATCCCCCACGGATACGGGGAACTCCCCGCCAGTTCTCTGGTTCTCTTCGCAGGTTCGACGCCCCGGGGCGTGATTCCTTCAGTCTGCGCACGAAAACCGGAACATCCGTTCGAAAACCCGCTTTGTGTGTGAATGGTATTCGACTGAACCTCTGCCACCAGCGCTTCGTGTACAGGTAGAGAAACACTCTTACGGGAGAGATCGCTGTATGGAAGCGCCGCGCAGCCCGATCGGGGTCAACCCTGCCGACCTGGAGGCGGAGCTGGCGGCCCGCAAGGCCGCCCACCGCGCGCAGGTGGATATCCTGAAGGCCAGGCTGTCCGAGGCCGCAGGGCGTGCGGCCGAGCTGAGGCAGCGGCGCTACCGGCTCACGGCGGAGCGCGACCGGCTGGACGAGGAGATCCGCCAGGCGCTGGAGGCCTTCGCCCGATCGGAATCCGAGTTCGAGGCCCGCCGCCGGGAGGTGCTCGAGCGGCACCAACGGGAGCGCGCCGACCGCGAGGCGGCCCTGGCAGCGGCGCGCCGCGAGCGCGACAGCTGGATCGCCCTCGAGCGGCAGATCGCCGAGGGCATCCTGGCCGCGGTGGAGCCCTTCCTCCAGCTGCAGGCGTACCTGCGGGAGCAGGAAGGGGGCGAGGGCTGATGCCGGATTCCGGCAACCGCCGGCTGCGGCGGACGCTCTGGGGAATCGCCCTGTCCGAGGCCCAGCGCCGGCTGCGGGAGCAGGAGGAACAGTCCGCCCTGGAGCTGCGCCAGCTCCGGGAGGCTATCGACCAGGTGAAGGCCGAGGAGGCGGATCTGCAGGCGCAGTGCGCGGCGCTGGAGGAGCAGGTGCGCGACGCCCGCACCCGGCTGGAGCAGCTCCGCACCGGGCTCGACCGCCACCAGGCGATGGCGCCCATCCAGGAGCTGGTGCTGGCGCGGGAGATCGCCGACCTGGAGGAGGAGCACGCCCGCCGCATGGCGGCGCTGCAGGCCGAGCAAGAGCGCATCCGGGCAGAGATCGCCGGGCGGCGCGCCTCTCTGCACCGGTGGGTCCAGAGCCTCCTGGCCTCCGTGGCCGAGCGGGGAACGCGTTAAGGGGGCGGCACCCGCGGTTGCCGTCCCCCTCACGCCCGTCTTCGGCCTCCTCAGCCGCTCTCGAGCGGCCGCCCCTCGCCTCCCGTAAGCACCCAGGCCCGTACCTCGCACTCCTCCATGCCCGAGGAGACCAGGGGGTCTGCCGCCGCGACGGCCTCCGCCTCGGCCAAGGAGTCCGCCCGGATGATCGTCATGCCGCCGCTGCGGTCGGCGAAGGGCCCGCAGAGCACCAGCTGCCCCCGCTCCTGCAGCCGCCGCAGGTGTGCGTAGTGGGCCTGCAGGAGCTCGGGCGTGATCGTGCACCCCGGCTTGCGGGTCAGCCGGATCATGTAGCAGGTCTCCATCTCATTACCTCCCCCCTGCCATCGTACCGGCCCGACGCGGCCGGAAACAGGGACAAGGCGGCCCCCGACCGTCCGAAAACGGTCAGGGGCCGCGGCGTTCCGCCCCGCTAGCGCGGCTTGGCAGGTTCGATGTTCACCTGGTACCCGCGGATCGTCGCACCCTGCATCGCCTGCATCACCTGGCCGGCCACATCCTTCGGCACCTCGACGAAGGTAAACCGGTCGTAGATGTTGATCAGGCCGATGACGGAGCCCGGGATGTTGGCCTCCTGGGCGATGGTGCGCACGATGTCGGCCGGCTGGATCGACTGGGCCCGCCCGACGTTGAGGAAGAAGCGGACCATACCGGCCTCGGCGCCGGTGTCGCCGAAGTCGGTCTGGGCCGCCGCCTGGGACGGCTTGCCCTCGCCGGAGACCAGCTTCAGGGCGGCGGCGACCAGGTCGCTGGGGTCGTACTCGGCCATCAGGTCCTCGGCCATCTGCTTGAACTCGCCCAGCTGGTTCTCCTCGAGGACCTTGATCAGCTTCTCCTTCAGCTGCTCCCGCTGCTTCTCGGCCACGTCAGTCAGCGACGGCACCGGGCGGCGCTGCAGACGCGTCTTGATCACCCGCTCGATCAGGCGGAGCTGCGGGAACTCGCGCGGCGTCACCAGCGTGACGGCGGTGCCGGTGCGGCCGGCCCGGCCCGTGCGGCCGATGCGGTGGACGTAGCTCTCGGGGTCCTGGGGGATATCGTAGTTGAACACGTGGGTGACGTCGGAGATGTCGAGCCCGCGCGCCGCCACGTCGGTCGCGACCAGAAGCTCGATGTAGCCCTCCCGGAACCGGCTCATCACGCGGTTGCGCTGCGCCTGGTTCATGTCGCCGTGGATGCCCTCGGCCTGGTAGCCGCGGGCCTGCAGCGCCTCCACCAGCTCGTCGACGCCCTTCTTGGTGCGGCAGAAGCAGATGCCCCGCTCCACGTTCTCGATGTCGAGGATGCGCGTCAGCGCCTCGGTCTTGAACGAGGGCCGGACCTCGTAGAAGTACTGGTCGATCTGCGGCACGGTGAGCTGCTGCGGCGTCACCGAGATGGTGATGGGATCGCGCATGTAGCGGCCGGCCAGCCGGCGGATCTCGGGCGGCATCGTCGCCGAGAAGAGCAGGGTCTGCCGCTCGGCAGGGGTGGCCTGCAGGATCTTCTCGATGTCGTCGATGAAGCCCATGTCGAGCATCTCGTCGGCCTCGTCCAGCACCACGATGCGCACCTGGGAGAGGTCCAGCGTGCCGCGCCCCAGGTGATCCAGGATGCGGCCCGGCGTGCCGATGACCACGTCGACCCCGAACCGGAGCGAACGGATCTGCCGCTCGATGGACTGGCCGCCGTAGATGGCGATCGTTTTCACCCGCGCGTACTTGCCGATCTTGGTGATCTCCTCGGCCACCTGAATCGCCAGCTCGCGGGTCGGCGTGAGGACGATCGCCTGCACGGCCCGCAGCTTGGGATCCCAGCGTTCGACGATCGGTACGCCGAAGGCCGCGGTCTTGCCCGTGCCGGTCTGCGCCTGGCCGATCACGTCCCTGCCCTGGAGCAGCGAGGGAATCGCCTGCTCCTGGATAGGCGAGGGCTCCTCAAACCCCATATCGTCCAGTGCCTTGAGCACCTTCTCCGAAAGTTCCAGGTCCCGGAACGTCAACTTGGTCTCAGCCATCTCATCTCTCCTCATTCCCAGGCCCCTACACCCATGTTCAATACATTTTACCTCACCCTTGCCTGGTAGTGAAGAGCCATGTTCGAAGACTCACATTTCCAGGGGCGGGCCTCAGCGTCGGGGCGCTGGGCATCAGACGCGCCCGGAGGAGCCGAAGAGGCGCATCTTCGCCCGGGTGACCTCCTTCACCTTCTGGCGGGCGGGGGCCACCAGGTGGCGCGGGTCGTCCACCCCGGGCTTCTTCTCCAGTGTCTCCCGGATGCCCTCGACGAACGCGAGCTTCAGCTCCGTGCCGATGTTGATCTTCGAAACGCCCGCCGCGATCGCGTCGCGGATCATGTGGTCGGGCGTGCCGGAGCCGCCGTGCAGCACCAGGAAGCAGTCGGGCGCAACGGCCTTGACGGCGTCGTGGATGCGCTTCAGGCGGGGGATGTCCAGCTTCGGCTCGCCCTTGTAGAGGCCGTGGGCGTTCCCGATGGCCACGGCCACCGCGTCGACGCCGGTGTCCTGGACGAACCGGGCCGCCTCCTCGGGCTCGGTCATGGTCGCCTCGGCGTCGCTGACGACGATGTTCTCCTCGACGCCGCCGATCTTGCCGATCTCGCCCTCCACGGTCGCGCCGACGGCGTGGGCCATGGCGACCACCTGCCGGGTGATGGCCACGTTCTGCTCGTACGCGTAGTGCGAGGCGTCCACCATCACCGACTTGAAGCCGGCCACGATGCACTGGGTGGCCATCTCGAAGGACGGGCCGTGGTCCAGGTGGGCGACGATGGGCACCGGCGCCTGCTCGGCCAGCGCCTTGATGATCTCGGTGATGGGCTTCAGGCCCGCGTACTTGATGGCGCCTTCGGAGACGATCAGGATGGCCGGGGAGCGCTCCTCGACCGCGGCCTCAATCACGCCCTGGATGGTCTCCAGGTTCTGCACGCCGAAGGCGCCGACGGCGTACCCGCCTTTCTCGGCATCGGCGCAGACTTCACGCAGGGTAACAAGCGGCATGGTGCTTACCTCCAATGACTTCACGTTTACTTCACGTTCTTCAGGCGCATGAGGTCGTCGGCGAACATGCGGGCCGAGCCCAGGTTGGTGGCTACCGGGATGTCGCGCACGTCGCAGAGGCGCAGGAGGCCCTGCACGTCCGGCTCGTGGGGCATGGCGGTGAGCGGGTCCCGCAGGAAGATCACCATGTCCAGTTGGCCGGTGGCCACCAGGGAGCCGATCTGCTGGTCGCCCCCCAGCGGTCCCGAGAGGAAGCAGTGGATCTGCAGGCCGGTGTGCTCCGCGATCAGCTTCCCCGTCGTCCCGGTCGCAAACAGTTCATGCCCCTCGAAGGCCGACTTGTGCTCCGCCACGTACTTCAGCATGTCCTGCTTGCGGTTGTCGTGTGCAATGAGGGCGATGCGCATCGGCATACCTCCTCCCGAAACTAGATTCCGCCCCCCACCGCAGCGATGGGGGGCGGCGACGTAGCATTACAGACCCTTGCCGGCGATGTAGGCTGCGAGGTCCACCATGCGGTTGGAGTAGCCCCACTCGTTGTCGTACCAGGCGATGACCTTCACCAGGTTGCCGTCCAGCACCAGCGTGGACGGGGCGTCGATGATCGAGGAGTTGGGGTTGCCCTTGAAGTCGACGGAGACCAGCGGCGCCTCCTCGTAGGCGAGGATCCCCTTCAGCGGGCCCTCGGCCGCGGCCCTGAGCGCCGCGTTGACCTCCTCGGCGGTGGTCTTCGTGGCCAGCTCGGCGGTGAAGTCGACCACCGAGACGGTCGGGGTGGGCACCCGCAGCGAGAAGCCGGTCAGCTTGCCCTTCAGCTCGGGGATGACCAGGGCGACGGCCTTGGCGGCGCCGGTGGTGGTGGGGATGATGGAGAGGGCGGCGGCGCGGCCCCGGCGCAGGTCCTTGTGCGGGAAGTCCAGGGTGACCTGGTCGTTGGTGTAGGAGTGGACGGTGTTCATCATGCCCTTGACCACGCCGAACTTCTCATGCAGCACCTTGACCACGGGCGCCAGGCAGTTGGTGGTGCAGGAGGCGTTGGAGATGACGTGGTGCTTGGCGGGATCGTACTTGTCCTGGTTGACGCCCATCACGATGGTGATGTCCTCGTTCTTCGCCGGGGCCGAGATGATCACCTTCTTGGCGCCGCCGGAGGTGATGTGCACCTCGGCCGCCTCCTTGTTGGTAAACCGGCCCGTGCACTCCATCACGATGTCGACGCCGTGGTTCTTCCAGGGGATCTGGGCGGGGTCCTTCTCGGCGTAGACCCGGATCTCCTTGCCGTTCACGATGATGCTGTTCTCGGTGGCGGAGACGTCAGCGTCCAGGATACCGAAGTTCGAGTCGTACTTGAGCAGGTGGGCCGAGGTGGCCGGCGGGGTCAGGTCGTTGATCGCCACGACCTCCATGTCAGACCGCTTCAGCATGATGCGGAGCACACGCCGACCGATGGAGCCGAAACCGTTAATACCGATCCGAATCGTCATCGAAGGTTCCTCCTCCTCTTGCAGCAGCTTCTATTCCACGTTGGGGGAGCGAAAGAGATTCTCGATGACCAGGGCCGCCCCGCCCAGCGGGCCAGCATCCTCGCCCAGCGCGGTCCGGGTGATCTGCACCCGTTCCCGCAGGGTTGGCAGCGCACGGGCCAGCGCGGACTCCCGCAGGGGGCTGATCAGGTGGTCGCCCGCCCGGCTGGTGCCGCCGCCCACGATGACCATAGCAGGGTTCAGCAGGTTGATCATGGAGCCGATGCCCAGACCCAGGTAATGGCCGGCCTCAGCTAGTATCTCCTGCGCCACGCGGTCGCCCGCATCGGCGGCCTGGATCACCGTTGTCGCGATGACCCGGGAAGGATCGTCGCCGCACAGGTCCCGGATCGCGGTCTCCTCGCCGGCGGCCATGCGCTCCACCGCCCGGCGGGCGATGGCCAGGGCGCTGCCGACGGTCTCCAGGCAGCCGTCGCTGCCGCACCGGCAGCGGGGCCCGCGCTCGACCACGATGGTGTGGCCGATCTCGCCCGCGCCCTGGTGGGCGCCGCCGTAGAGCTGGCCGTTGATGATGATGCCCGCGCCGATGCTCACGCCCACCCGGATGAAGGCCAGGTTGTCCACACCCCGGGCACAGCCGAAGGAGCGCTCGCCCCAGGCCATGGCCCGGGCGTCGTTCTCGATCCAGACCGGCAGGCCCAGCCGCTCCTGCAGGATCTCGCCGACGGGCAGGTCGCGCACCTGGTAGTGCGGCGAGTAGCGCCAGGTGCCCCTGGCGGCGTCCACCACACCGGTGATGCCCACGCCGACACCGGCCACCGGCACCGGTGCCCCGGTCTGCGGGATCCGCCCGAGCAGTTCCTGCACGGCCCGCTCCACCCGGCCGACCTCCGAGAGGGGGTCGGCCGACTGCACCCTCTCCTTGACCCGGTGAACCACGGTGCCGGCCAGGTCGGCCAGCACCGCCCGCACGTGGCCGGCGCCGAGCTCGACGCCGATCACCCAGCGGGCCCTGGGGTTGAAGCGCAGCAGAATCGGGGGACGGCCGCCCGACGACTCGCCCGTGCCGATCTCCTCCACCCAGCCCTCGGCGAGCAGTTCGGCCACTACGGCCGAGACCGTGGGCCGGGTGAGTCCGGTCTGCTCGGCCAGGTCGGCCCGGGAGATGGAGCCGGCTGTGCGGACGAGGCGCAGGACCCGCTGCTTGTTGATCGCCCGGATCAGTTCCGGTCCGACCAGCACAGCGTACACCCCCAGCTTACGTAAAGATGTTTAACGAAGTGGGCTAACGGAGAGCCGCCTTCCAGCGGCTTCCGTCTTTATTCTGCCGCATCCATGGGAGCGGTGTCAAGTGGATCCGTTAAAGTGCTTAACAAAGCACAGCGTCACTGGAGGTCTTACCCGGCCGGCGCCTTCCTCCGGCCTCCCTATCCGAGCTGCCCGGTGAGGTAGCGGCGCACCATGGCGAGGGCGTGCACCGCGGCCCGCTCCCGGACCCCCTCGCGGTCGCCGTGCAGCCACAGCCGTTCCGTCCAGGCCCCCCCGGGCAGCGCCCCCGCGCCGCGGCCGTCCTCTGCCCCGCCGCGCGCGGCGAGGCCGAAGCAGACCGTGCCCACCGGCGTCTCCGGCGTCCCGCCGCCCGGTCCGGCGACGCCCGTGATGGCCACGGCCACGTCCGCCCCCGCCCGCTCCAGGGCCCCCTGCGCCATGGCCAGGGCCACCGGCTCGCTGACGACACCGTGCGCCGCGATCAGGTCGGCGGGCACGCCCAGGAACCGCTCCTTCGCCTCGCTCGCGTAGGTGACGAAGCCCATGCGGAAGTACGCCGAGGAGCCGGCCACGTCGGTGATGCGCTTGGCCACAAGCCCGCCGGTGCACGACTCCGCCGTGGCGAGCGTGAGCCCCCGGTCGGCCAGCAGCCGGCCCACGGCGGCCGCCAGGTCCTCGTCGTCGGTCCCGTAGAGGAAGCGGCCGAACCGGGCGCGGATCTCCGCCTCCACCGGTGCGATGCGGGCCAGCCCCTCCGCCTGGTCGGCGGCGCGGGTGGCCAGGCGCAGGTGGACCTCGGCGGTCTTGGCGTAGGGCGCGATCGTCGGGTCGGTCTGGCCGGCCAGCAGGTCCTTCAGCCCGTCGGCCAGGGCAGACTCGCCGATGCCCACGAAGCGCAGGGTGCGGGTGACTAGGCGCATCGGCCTGCCGCCGTTCCGGGCGGTGAGGTACGGCACGACGTGGCGTGCGAACATCGGCTGCAGCTCGCCCGGCGGTCCGGGCAGCAGCACGATCTCCTTCCCGCCCGGGGCCGGGATGATCAGCCCTGGCGCCGTGCCCCGGTCGTTGGGCAGCACCTTGGCCCCCTCAGGCACCATGCACTGCCGCCGGTTGTTCTCGGTCATCTTCCGGCCGCGGGTGGCGAACCACGCCTCGAGCCCCCGGAGCAGCCCCTCGTCCAGCTTGAGCGCCCGGCCCGCAACCTCCGCCGCCACCTCGCGGGTGATGTCGTCGTCGGTGGGGCCGAGGCCGCCGCAGGCGATCACCAGGTCCGCACGGCCCAGGGCCTGGGTGAGCACCGCCCTGAGGCGCGCGGCGTTGTCGCCGACCACCTGCTGGTGGTAGACGTCCACGCCCAGCAGCGAGAGCTGCTGGCTGAGGTACTGGGCGTTGGTGTTCAGGATCTCGCCGAGGAGCAGTTCGGTACCCACGAATACCAGCTCTGCGTTCACGCGCGCACCATCCCCTTCCGTCCGAGGGTTCGCCGGGCTGCCGGTCCTCTCCTGCGCGCCGGGCATGATGTGCCATCCGGCGGGCGCATACTACCGCAAGCGGCATCCGGGGGTGGTGAAGGTTGCGGTATCGCGCTTCCGCGCACAGCGGCGGCGCCTCCCGCTCCCTGCGGCAGCGGCGGGAGGTCGTACAGTCCCGGCACCTCACGGCCTACCTGAGCTCCCTGGGCATGACCGAAGAGGCACGTCTGGCCGGACTGACGGCCAGTTCCGGGCACGCCCGCACCAAGCTCCTCGAGTTGCTGCGGCGGAGCGGCCATCTGCCCGTCCCCGGCGACCTGGGGCAGGTCCGGGCGGTGATCGGCCTCTACTTCGGTCAGTCCGAGGATCTGATCTACCGCGAGCTGCAGCTCGGCGGCGGTCCCTTGGCCCTGGCGGTCTTCCTGGAGACGCTGGTCGACGACCAGCTTCTGGAGCGGAGCCTGAAGGGGCTCATCGATCCGCCGGAGCCGGCGCAGGGACAGGTCCCGACAGGCACCGACCTGGCCGAGCACGTGCGTCTCAGGCTGGCCAGCGCCCCGGATGCCACCGACACTCGGAGCATCAACCAGGCGGCGCAGTGGATCGCCGAGGGGCGGACGCTTGTCTTCATCGCGGGGTCGGACACGGCGCTGGCCATCAACCTCCCCGGCGGGCCGAAGCGGGCAATCGAAGAGTCAAAGAGCGAGCGGGTCATCCGGGGACCGCGCGAGGGGTTCGTCGAGTCGCTGCAGGTCAACGCCACCCTCATCCGGCGGCGCATCAGCGACCCGCGCCTGCGCCTGGACCTGATCACCATCGGCGAGCTCACCCACACCCGGGTAGCCATCGCCTACATCGCCACGATCTGCAAGCAGTCGCTGGTCGACGAAGTGATGCGGCGCATCCGCCGGGTGAAGGTTGACGGGGTGCTCGACAGCGGCCAGCTCATGGAATACATCGAGGATACGCCCTGGACGATGTTCCCGCTCATCAGGGCCACAGAGCGGCCCGACGTGGTGGCCGGCGGCCTCCTGGAGGGCCGCTGTGCGGTCATCGTCGACGGGAGCCCGTACGTGCTGGTCGCTCCTGCCACCTTCGCCGACCTGCTGCACTCGCCCGAGGACTACTACGAGCGCTTTCCGGCGGTCTTCCTGCTCCGCATCCTCCGGCTCGTGTTCGCGTTCGTCGCCCTCTTCGGCCCATCTCTCTACGTCGCCATGACGACCTTCCACCGCGAGATGATCCCCACCAACCTGCTGCTCTCAATCATGGCGGCCCGGGAGGGCGTGCCCTTCCCGGCCGTGCTGGAGGCGCTGATCATGGAACTGGGCTTCGAGATCATCCGCGAGGCCGGTGTGCGCATGCCCACACAGCTGGGGCAGTCGGTCTCGATCGTCGGCGCCCTGATCCTGGGCGAGTCCGCGATCCGGGCTGGCATCGTCTCCGCCCCCATGATCATCACCGTGGCGGTGACGGGCCTGGCGTCGCTGATGCTGCCCGACGTCTCCACGTCGCTGGCCATCCGGATCCTGCGGTTTCCGATGCTGCTGCTGGCGGGCACGTACGGCGTCTACGGGCTGACGCTGGGCGGCGCCGCCCTCCTGATGCACCTGCTCAGCCTCCGCTCCTTTGGCGTTCCCTACCTGGCCCCGTTCGGCCCGCTGCTGCCCGTCGACCGCGACGACACGATCCTCCGCCTGCCGCACTGGGCACACACCCGGCGCCCGGCCATGATCGAGCAGCTGGACACCCGGAGGGCGGCCAAGGGTCAGAAGCCCCAGCCCGAACCCCATCAGCGGGAAGGGGGGTCCGAGTGAAGCGCGTCATCGCCCTCCTGATTCTTCTCCCGCTCCTCTCCGGTTGCTGGAGCCGCAGGGAGCTCAATGACGTGGCCCTGGTGATCGCCCTGGGCATCGACATGGTCGAGCCCGCCATCTACGAGGTCACCCTCGCGGTGGCGGGCCCCGGGGCCGCAGGAGGGGGCAAGGAGCAACAGGGCAACGGGTCTCAGCCCAAGACGATCGTGGTCAGCGAAAGGGGCCGCAGCTTCGCCGGAATCCTCCGCCAGATCGAGCTGCACCTGCCCCGGCGGGTCAACCTCACCCACACCCTGCTGGTCGTCGTGGGGGAACGGCTGGCAGAACACGGCCTGGGCGACACGCTGGACTTCATCCTGCGGGCGCCTGAAGTAAGGCTGCAGGGGATGATCATGATGGCCCGAGGTTCGGTGCGCACGCTGCTGCAGACCGAGCCGCTCATGGAGGCGCTGGTCAGCAAGTCGCTGACGGAGATCGCGCAGGCGCGCGTCGGGCTTGAGATGCGCCTGTGGGAGTTCTTCTCCGCCCTGGCCACGGACTACCGCTCACCGATGCTTCCCGTGGTGGAGCTGGTGGAGAGCAGCGATGCCGCTCAGCTGGGGCAGAAGTACCTGGCGCACCTCGGCGGCGCCGCCATCCTGCGGGGGGACCGGGTGGCGCTCTACCTGGACGCGCAGGAGGTGCGGGCGATCAAGTGGCTGCGCGGGCACGGCCGGGAAGGCGTGATCACCGTCCCCTGCGGCGAGGAGCCTGGCGCCGAGGACGTCTCCTTCCGCATCACGGGAGCCTCGGTGCGGACCCGGGTGACCCTGCAGGGCAAGCAGCCCGCCTACAACGTGGCGCTCCACGGCAGGCTGCGCGTCTCGGAGATGCAGTGCCCGCGCTCGCTCATGCAGGAGTCCGTGCGGGCCGAGCTGCTGGCCAGGGCCGAGCAGGACCTCCACGACCTGACCCTCCGGGTCATCCGCAAGCTCCAGGAGGCGGAGGTCGACCCGCTCTTCTTCGGCGAGCGCATCCGGGCCCTGCACCCGGCGGTATGGCATGAGGTGGGCGTGGAGAAATGGGGGAAGACCTGGCGGCAGAGCCCGGTCACCGTGACGGTGCACCTGGACCTGGAGACCAGCGGTCTGATGAGCGACCCGCTGCAGGCCCGCTCGGGGCCCGAGGGGTGAGCGGCGGCACACCGGAAGGAGGCGCGACATGGCAGAGCGGCCCCGCAGCGCAGGCTGCGCCCGTACGCGGGCGCAGATCAGCCACTATCAGCTCCTGTGCCTGACCTTCACGCTGCACTTCACTGCAGCGATGATCGTCCTGCCCGGCACCCTGGCCAAGTTCGGGCACAGCGGCGCCTGGCTGGCTCCGCTCGTGGCCTTCCTCCTCGCGGCCCTTCCGGTCTCGCTGATGCTCGGCCTGCTGGTTCGGCGCCATCCGGGCCTGGGGCTTGCGGAGCTGAGCGGCGGCCTCATCGGGCATGTGCCCGGGCGCATACTGGGCCTGGCGATTTCCGTCTTCAGCCTGGTCATCGCCGCACTCACCCTGCGCGACGTCGTGGAGGTGACGCCCGTGGCGATCCTGCCCGCCACGCCCGCGTGGGCGCTGGCCCTGCCCTTCTTGCTGGTGGCGGTCTACGGGGCGTATTCGGGGGTGGAGGTGCTCGCCCGCCTGGCCTACTTCTGCGTCCTCGGCCAGGGCCTCATCATCCTGCTCGTGTTCGCCACCCTGGCCGGGATGATGAACCCGCTCTGGCTCCTCCCCTTCTGGGAGCGGACCCCCGGGCAGCTCCTGCAGGCCGTCTGGGCCCCCATCGGCTGGTTCGCAGAGGCCTGGTCCTTCCTCCCCCTGGCCGTGCTGGCGGACCGCAGCTCGCAGGCGGGGCGGGCCCTCGTGCTGGGCGCCGCCCTCGCAGCGTTCACCCTGATGGCCCTCACGGCGGTGGCCATCATGGTCTTCGGTCACCAACTGGTCGCGCAGTTCACCTTTCCGGTCTACTCCCTCGTGCAGCAGATCGCCATCGGCGAGTTCGTGGAACGGCTGGATGTGCTTATGGTGGCGATCTGGCTGATGGGCATGCTGGTGAAGGCGTCCACGCACCTCTGGGTGGCGATGAGCAGCGGCGGCTACGCCCTGGGGATCAAGAGCGAGCGCGCGCTGCTCCCGGCCCTGGGTCTCGCCACCTACATCCTGATGAGCCTGATTCCCAGCCTTTCCTGGCTTTTCGAGTTCTCCACCAAAGCCTGGACCCCCCTGTCGATCAGCCTCGGGCTGGGCGTACCGGGCCTGCTGCTGCTGGCCTCGTGGGTGAGGCAGCGGCGCCGGCGGGGGGAGATGAGCACCTGATGCGCAGCGGCAGTTTACGCGCAAGGGGCGGCGCACCCGGAGGAGGAGGCGAGATGGCGCAAGGGTCCCGATCACAGGGCTCCACCGGCGGTCTGGCCCGGATCAGCTCGCAGCAGCTGCTGAGCCTCGCCTACACGATGCACTTCACCGCAGCGGTGCTCGTCGCGCCCTCCAGCATGGCCAAGTTCGGGCACAGCGGCGCCTGGCTTGCTCCGCCCGTGGCCTTCCTCCTGTCCGCCCTCCCGGTTTCGCTGATGCTCGGCCTGCTCGTCCGCCGCCACCCGCACCAGACGCTGGCCCAGATGACCCGGCACCTGCTGGGACCGGTCCTCGGGCGCCTGGTCGGGCTCATGGTCTCCGTTTTCAGCGTCGTGGTTGCCGCCGCCACCCTGCGGGACGTGGTAGAGGTGACGCCCGTGGCCATCCTGCCGGCCACGCCGGCCTGGGCGCTGTCCGTGCCCTTCCTGCTGGTCACCCTCTACGGGGCCTATTCGGGGGTGGAGGTCGTGGCGCGGCTGTCGTACCTCTTTGCCCTCGCCACCGTAATGGTCATCCTGCTGGGCATCTCGACGCTCACCGGGCTGATCCACCCGCTGCGCCTCCTCCCCCTCTACGAGCGGAGCCCACTGCAGCTCCTGCAGGCCAGCTGGCCCGCCATGGGCTGGTTCGCCGAGTCCTGGTCCTTCCTGGCGGTGGCGGCGCTGGTGGACCGGGAGGAGCGAGTGGGGCGTTCGCTGGTGCTGGGCGCCGGCTTGGCCGCGTTGATGCTGACGGCCTTCACCGCCCTGGCCATCACGGTCTTCGGACACCAGCTGGTCGCCCAGTTCTCCTTTCCGATCTATTCCCTGGTGCAGCAGATCGCGATCGGCGAGTTCGTCGAGCGGCTGGACGTGCTCCTGTTCGCGATCTGGCTGGTGGGCATGCTGGTCAAGGTCTCCGCGCACCTCTGGATGGCGGCCAGCGGCGCCGGGTGCGCCCTGGCGCTGAAGAACCAGCGCCAGATCCTCCCGGCCCTGGGGCTGACGGCTCACATCCTGATGAGCCTGGTCCCCAACCTGAACTGGTTAGATCAGTTCTCCATCAACATCTGGACGCCCATCTCGCTCAGTCTCGGGCTGGGCGTACCCGCACTGCTGCTGGCGGCTTCCTGGGTGAGACAGCGGCGTCAGTGCGGCGGGATGGGCCCTGATGCGCAGCAGCAGAGCCAATAGGCGTAGTCAACGGAGGAGGCGGTCACATGCAGCGCAACCCTCGGCATCTGCCGGTTCGCAGGTCCGTGCGCCCTGCGGGCGGCGACGGAAACGATCAGGCGGGCGGCCAGCAGGCCGGTGGCGCGCGGTCGCAGCAGACTGCTGGGCCGCAGGATGACAACCAGCAGCAGTCGGCCTGCCCACCGGACCAGGGCAGCCAGCAGCAGTCTGCGGGTCCCCAGAACGGCAGCGGAAAGCAGCACCAGGCGGGCGGACCTCAGGGGAACAGCCAGCAGGACGGCGGAGCTCATCAGCAGCAGTGGGCCGGACAGCAGGATGGCAGTGCCCAACAGCAGGCCGGTGGCCAGCAGGACGGTGGTGCTCGTCAGCAGCAGTCTGGGGGTCCGCAGGATAGCGGCGGTCTGCGGCAGGCGGGTCAGCCGCAGGATGGCGCTTCCCAGCAGCGGTCCGGTGGCCAGCAGCAGGCCGGCAGTCAGCAGGCCGGTGACGGCCAGCAGCAGCAGGCTGGCAACCAGCAAGGCGGTGGCGACCGGCAGCAACAGTCCCGCGGCCGGCAGGCCGGTGACGCCGGTCAGCAACCGTCGGGTGGCCGGCAAGACGGCGGCACCCCGCAGCGGCAGCGCGATCAGGGCGGCTCACAGCCCCCGGAGCAGCGGGAACAGTACCCGACCCCGGAGATGTACGGCGACGCCGCCGCCCACATCCTCACGGCCCTGCACGCCGCAAAGCAGGAGCTGGCCGAGGAGCTGGAGGCCAATCTGAAGCAGCTGAAGACCGTGCTGGAGGAGACCCAGCGCATCCAGCGGCAGATGGAGGCGGTGCTCCGGGAGGCCCGGGCCGAGGCCGGACTCAGGGAGAAGGTCACCGGCGCCGGCGCCGGGCAGCGGCAGCCCCGCGGGCAGGCCCCGGGCCAGAAGCAGGGTCCGGGTAGACAGCAGGGACAGGATCCACGGCAGGGCCAGGTGCAGCAGGGCCAGGGCCAGGCGCAGGGCCAGGGGAGGCGCCAGGACCAACCGCAGGGCCCGGTCCAACAGCAGGGTCAGTGGCAGCCGCAGGGTCCAGATCAGCAGCAGGTCCATGGGCAACCGCAGGGAGAGGATCAGCGGCAGGTCCAGGGGCAACCGCAGGGACAGGATCAGCGGCAGGTCCAGGGGCAACCGCAGGGGCCCGACCAGCGGAAGGCCCAGCAGCAGGGGGCCGGCTGGCGTTCCGGGTGGCAGAGGTCGCCGGACGGCGCTTCGCAGCCTTGGGGCGGCAACAGCCCCGGCGTCAGCCCCGATGTGCCTCCCGAGTGGCAGCCCCCCGACTTCAGTGGAGCCCGGGAGCAGTCGCCCAGGCCCTGGCAGCCTCCGGAAGTGCATTGACAGCTGCGGCCGTTCTCCACCACGGGCAGCGGGCCACAATGGGCACGCGCGGCGGAGCGGCACCTGCAGGTGCCGCTCCGCGTGTGGAGCCGTCATGTACGAGAGCGTCATGCGCTCTCTGGCAGGGCCGGGCCGTGGATCGGCGGCAGGGGCGGGGCGTCGGCCAGGATCTGCCGGATCCGGTCGCCGTCGATGACCTCGACGTCCACCAGGGTGTCCGCCACCTGCTCGAGCACGGGGCGGCGCTCGGCCAGGAACCACGTGACCTGTTCCCGCTGGTCGGCGATGATCTGGCGGACGACCGCGCTCTCCAGCTCGCCGCCCGAGTGCTGGGCGTCGACGATCCCCAGCGGGCTCAGCCCGGCGTGGACGATGTGCCGCGCCAGCCGCGTCGCCTGCTCGAAGTCGTTGGAAGCTCCGGTGGAGGCCTCGCCGAAGACGAGCTCCTCGGCCAGGAAGCCGGCCAGGGCCACCCGGATGCGCCCCTCCAGCATGGGCCGGGTGTACAGGTACCGGTCGTCGGTGGGGCCGGTGCGGACGTAGCCCATTGCCTGCCCGCGCGGCGTGATCGTCACCGTGGCCACCGAGCCGGGCTCGACCCACTCGCCCACCAGGGCGTGGCCGGCCTCATGGACGGCCACCCGGCGCTTCTCCTCCTGCGTCGGCTTGCGGTCGATCTTCTCGCCCAGCATCACCTTGTCGACGGCCTCCACGAAATGGCGCTGCCGCACCTCGTCCAGGCCTTCGCGCAGCGCCAGGATCGCGGCCTCGTTGGCCAGCGACTCCAGGTGCGCACCGGAGAAGCCGAAGGTCTGGCGGGCGATGGCCTCCAGGTCCACGTCCGCGCCCAGCGGTTTCTGCCGGGTATGGAGCTGCAGGATGGCGAGGCGCGCCTCCTTATCCGGCAGGTCCACGCTCACCGTGCGGTCGAAGCGCCCCGGTCGCAGCAGCGCGGGGTCCATCATATCCACCCGGTTGGTGGCGCCCATTACCAGCACCTGCACCTCCTCGTCGACGGCGATGCCGTCCATCTCGGTGAGGAGCTGGTTCAGGGTCTGATCGTACTCCATGTGGCTGCTGTGCGAGCCCCGCCGGGCGCCGAGCACCTCGATCTCGTCGATGAAGATGATGGCCGAGCCCTTGCGCTCCTTCCGGGCGGTCTCCCGGGCCCGGCGGAAGAGGTCGCGCACCCGCTGCGCGCCGACGCCGGCGTACATCTCGACGAACTCGGAGCCCGATGCCGCCAGGAAGACGGAGTCGGTGTGATGGGCGGCCGCCTTGGCCAGCAGGGTCTTGCCCGTGCCGGGCGGCCCCGTGAGCAGGATGCCCTTCAGCGGCCGGATGCCCATGCGGGCGATCTGCTCCCGGTTCCGGATGAACTCGATGGCCTCCTGGAGTTCCTTCTTCGCCCCGGACTGCCCGCCGATGTCCTCAAAGCGCACGTCGGGGACGGTGACGGCAGTGGCTGCTGCCACCCGGGCAGCCGACGGGTTCCGCAGGCTCCCCGTCTGGTAGAGCAGCAGCACGAGGCCGCCGAGGAAGAGCACGGGGAGGACGTTGACGCCGCTGACCGCGAGGTAGGCCAGCAGCGCGGCGGAGACGCCCAGGGCGACCTCCTTCACGGGAAAGTTCCTCACTGGCCCGCACCCCCTCCGGCAGCCGCGCCCGTCCGCTGTGCGGGCCGGTCGACCACGCTGTACAGGTACTCATCGCCGAGCCGCACGGCCACGTAGACCCGCAGGCTGTCCACTGCGACCTCGGCCTCCGCCCCGATCGGGGCCACTTCGGCCGCGATCCGGTCGGCCATCGCGGCATAGGCGCCGGTCGCCACGCCCTCCGCCACGTACAGGTCCAGCCGATCTGCCACGGCGGAGAGACTCTCGCCTCGCCGGTCGGCGACGACGATGGCGTGGGGGGCGTCCTTCAGAATCTGGCGGACCTGCCGCTCCGCCGCGCGGTAAGTCTCCTTCAGGTCCGCCCCCGGGCCCGGAAGGAGGACGATCTCCTGGATGTCGCCAACCCGCTCCACCCGGTAGGACTCAAGCCCGTCCACGCCCGAGAGCGCAGCGGCCAGCGGCTGGTCGACCGTGCGGCTCCTCACCAGGTGCCCGCCGCCGAACAGCCCGCCCAGCGTCACCACCAGCGCAGCCAGAACTACAGGCCAACGCAGTTGGCGCAGATTCATATCCGAACCCCCCCTCGAGATCCGCGGAGAAATCGCAGCCACGAAGTCGCCCTTCGTGGCCGCCAAGTACTTCAACGCGCAAGTATGTTCGAGAACATCAACAGTATAGCATGCAGCCCTTTCGGGATTGGCTGGTACTTTCTGCGGTCGCAGTCAGCGCCTGGGCGGGCCGCGAACAGTTTCACACGCCGCGAACAGTTCATAGGTTACTTCATGAGCTTGTCGCGATTCTGTTACGGACCTGTAACGCGGGTACGGTACACTGAAGCTGTGTTGAACCCCCTCTGTGTGTTATTTCTACTCTGGCGGTCCAGATCGGACCGCCCCCTTTTTGCGCGCAGGAGTCTCGGCAATATTGGTGAATCTCATCCACTGGCGGACCTCGGATGCGTGGAGGAGTGATGCAGCTCATGAACGGCAAGCAACGCGAATGGGTGGAAGCCTTTCGGTCGCAACAGCCCCTCTACCATGCGTTCGGCCAGTGCATGCAACGGGTGCTCACCACGTTGCTCAGCGAGCGGAACATCCCGATCAACGCCATCACCTACCGCGTCAAGGACCCGGACGCGCTGGCCGAGAAACTGACCCGCCCGGGCAAGGACTACGAGCACCTCACCGAGGTAACCGACCTGTTGGGCCTGCGTGTGGTCACCAACTTCGCGGACGACGTGGACCGGGTGGTCCGCGTGATCGACCGGCACCTGGACGTCGACCTGGACCACTCCGAGGACAAGCGTCCCTACGACCCGCACTGGTTCGGCTACTCATCGGTCCACCGGGTCTGCTCTCTGCCCGCCGAGATGCTGGCGCAGCCCGAGTACGCCCAGTTTGCCGGCCTGCGCTGCGAGATCCAGGTGCGCTCCATCCTGCAGCACGCCTGGGCGGAGATCGAGCACGACCTGGGCTACAAGGTGGCGGGCGGAATCCCCAACAGCCTCCGGCGGCGCTTCTCGATGCTGGCCGGCCTGCTGGAGCTGGCCGACGACCAGTTCATGCTTCTGCGGGACGAGCTGACGCTCTACTCCACCCGGGTGGTGGCCCAGCTGCAGCGCAACCCGGAGAGCGTCGCGCTGGACCCGATCTCGCTGGAGACGTTCATCCGGAACAGCCCGCTGGTGCAGGCCCTGGATGCGGAGATCTCCCAGATGCGCTCCCGCCCGCTGATGGGTCCCACCAGGGCCGTGCTTGAGGCTCGGGTCGAGGAGCTGCAGCACCTGGGCGTGAAGAACATCAAGGACCTGGAGGCGGCCCTGGAGGAGTCCCAGGAGCTGGTGCGGTCGCTGGCGCGCCAGATCTACCGCGACGACCGCCGGCGCGGCCTGCCGATGTCGCGGGGCAGCTGCCTCAGCCTGCTGGTGCAGGTGCTGATCGGCCGGCTCAGCTCGCTGGCGGAGATCCGGACCCTGCTGGACCGGTTCAACATCGGCGCCCCGGCGGTGCGCGACGAGCGGGCGGTACTCCTCAAGGAGATGGGCGAGGCCCTCAGGGTGTAGGTGAACGACGGAGGCCAGGGCGGCAGACCGCCCTGGCCTCTTTTCATGCCCGTGCGGCGACCAGCCGCCGGATGTACTCCTTCATGAACCCCTCGGCGAACTCCACCAGTTCACGGTCGACGTTTTCGATTGTGTCGGTGTACCAGTGGTAGTTGGGCAGCGATCCGTCGCCCTGGAAGGCCAGGAAGCTGATCGCCTGGTACCCCTGGGCGGCGGGGATCATCGCGTCGGTGGGCAGCAGCAGGTTGGGCTTCGCCTTCACCCGGCCCGGCCGCTCGGCCGCCATGGTGCGGGCGAGGCTCACCAGGTCGGCGCCGAAGCGGTGGTAGATCGTCATCCCCTCGCCCTCCAGGTAGGTCAGGGTGCCGCCGCCCAGGTTGTCCAGGTTGATGAAGTACGTGGTCGCCGGGTCGTAGCGGTGCTGGCGCAGGAACGCCTTCATCCCGCGGGTGCCCACCTCCTCCGCCCCGGTGAGCACGAAGTGGAAGCGGACCCCGGGCAGCGGGTTGGCGGCGAAGTGCTCCGCCAGGGCCAGCGTGAGCGCCGCGCCCGTCGTGTTGTCGTTGGCCCCGTTGATGTAGCCGCCGCTGAAGGCGCAGGCGAGCAGGAAGGCGACGTGCAGCGCCAGCAGCACGCCGCCCGCGGCCAGAAGCAGACGCGGCCAGCCCGCCGACGGAAGCGCCGCACGGAGCACCAGCCCGACGAACATGACGCCCAGCGACCCGTAGGCCAGGTTGAGGTAGGTCTGCACGTGGGGCGAGATCCGCGGGTGGAAGAGCCACGTGGCGTGCTGGGTGTCCAGGTGGCCCGAGACCACCACGGTCAGCCGCTCGTCGCCCCGTCCGGGGGCGCGGGCGATCACGTTCTGGGAGGTGACCTTGGGCGTGTAGGCGTCGAGGTCGAGCCCCTTGCCCGACATCTCACCCACCAGGGGAATCAGCAGCACGACGGCAAGCAGCACGCCGATGTACGGCTGATGCCACCACGAGAGGGCCCCCGCAGCCAGGTACCCTGCCATGATGACCGCCGGGCCGATGTAGAGCGTGTCGCGGGGGGCGCGGAACCGCTGCACCTCCACGCTGTAGCCCATGGCGCGCAGCCAGCCCGCCGCCTCCTCGGCCGCGGCCGCCTCCTCCCGGCTCCCCACCGCCCGGTGCGGGTAGCGGGTGAGCTTCTCCAGGTACGTCCATGCCGTGTTCATGCAACCACTCCCTTCAGCGTGCGGACCCCATGAGTCCCTGCGCCGGCGCGCGGGCGATCTCCGTGGCCCGGCGGCTCGCGTTCAGCTTGGTGAGGATCGCGGTGAAGTGCGCCTTCACCGTGCGCTCCGTGATGAGGCGCTGCTCGGCGATCTCCCTGGCCCGGCGCCCAACGGCGGCCAGGCGGAGTACCTTCCTCCCGGTCCGAGAGCGGGGAGGCCGGCGGCTCCAGGCTGACGGGGGAGGCGCAGCGTGATGCAGGCGCTGGCAGCGACTTACACGGCAACTGCCCGACAGTTTCGCCGTGGTTGGATGGCACTCCTCTTTGCGCTGCTCCTGCCCGTCCTGACGGCCGCCTTCTTCGGCATGATCAGCGTTCGTTCACACCGTCCGCCGCAGTCAGATCGTGAGGCCATGGACCCGGCCGTGAGGATTGCCATCAGACCGCTGAAGTCTAAGACGTCCGCAGCCTTCGGGATCTGCGAGGCTGCACGCAGAACCCGGGTTCCATCGCGCAGGGGGCCCTTCCGCAACCCGAGGTATGCGCTATACTGTTTCCTAATAGCAACTCGCGAGGGAGCAGCAATCGATGCCTGTGAAAAACCGAGTGCAACTGATCACCTATCCGGACTCGCTGGGCGGCGACCTCAAGGCCTTGAACCACGTGCTTCAAACGCACCTCGCCGGCCTCTTCGGCGGCGGGGTGCACATCCTGCCCCCCTTCCCCTCCTCAGGCGACCGGGGGTTCGCCCCGCTGACCTACAGCGAGATCGAGCCCGCCTTCGGCACCTGGGACGACGTGCGGGCGATCGGCCGGCACCACGACATCCTCGTGGACGTGATGGTCAACCACATCTCCCAGCGGTCGCCCTACTTCCAGGACTTCCTGCGGCACGGCCGCGCGTCCCGGTGGGCCGACCTCTTCATCACGCTGGAGAAGATCTGGCCCGACGGCAGGCCCGTGCAGGCCGACATCGACCGGATGTTCCTCCGGCGGCCCCGGCCATACTCCACCTTCACCATCGCGGACACGGGCGAGCAGATCTCGGTCTGGACCACCTTCGGCAAGGAGGACCCCTCGGAGCAGATCGACCTCGACCTCCGCTCGCCGCTGACCTGGCAGCTGCTCCGGGACTGGTTCACGCGCTTCTCCGCCAACGGCGTGAAGATCGTGCGGCTCGACGCCGTGGGCTACGTGGTGAAGAAGCTGGGCACCAGCTGCTTCTTCGTCGAGCCCGAGATCTGGGACGTGCTGGACGAGATCAAGCGCCTGGCGGACTCCCTGGGCATCGCGCTCCTGCCGGAGGTGCACGCGCCCCTGCCGCTGCAGCGGAAGCTGGCCGAGCGCGGCTTCTGGGTCTATGACTTCGTCCTCCCCTTCACGGTGCTCTCCGCCCTGCTGACGGGCTCCGGGGAGCGGCTGGCGTCGTACCTGAAGGTCTGCCCGCACCGCCAGTTCACCATGCTCGACTGCCACGACGGCATCCCCGTGCTGCCTGACCTGGAGGGGCTCATCGACCTGGCGGAGGCCCGGCAGGTCGTGGAGACCTGCATCGCCCGGGGCTCCCGTGTGAGCCGCATCGTCGGTGACCGGCACAAGGGCGAGGGCGGCTTCGACGTGCACCAGATCGGCGGCACCTACTACCAGGTGCTGGGCCGCGACGACGACGCCTACATCGCCGCCCGCGCCATCCAGCTCTTCGCCCCGGGTGTGCCGCAGGTCTACTACGTGGGCCTCCTGGCCGGGGAGAACGACGAGGAGGCCGTGCTGGCCACCGGCGACTACCGTGCGGCCAACCGGCACAACTACACTCTGGCCGAGATCGCCGAGGCCGTGCAGAAGGATGTTGTGCAGCGGCTCTTCCGGCTGATCCGCTTCCGGAACGAATACCCTGCGTTCGGCGGGGAATTCTGGGTGCTGGACGCCCCTGCCCATGAGGTGCGGCTCCAGTGGGCGCAGGGCGACCGGCGCTGCAGGCTGTCGGTCGACCTGCGGGCGAAGTCGGCGGAGATCGACTACGTGGACGACGCAGGGCGCGAAGTACGCTGGCGGGCGTAAATAGAGTAGGGGCTGGCCTTTCGGCCAACGCCCCCTCGTCAAACCGGACGTGCAGTTTTCCCGCATCCGGCTTCCGCCGGTCGTAGCCCTACAACAGGGAGTGAGTCGTCATCCCCCGTCACCGGGGTGCAGATTTCACACCTGCTGGGCTAGAGGGTAAGCAGGGATACCAACCCAAGAGCTTCCAGGCGTTCATTCGAAAGCACACTGCTGGCTTTGTAGCTACGGTGTGCTTTTCGTTTGAGCCAGATGGACCGGATTCGCATCCGGATCCACTGGTCAAGTACCTCGAAGCGTCCTTTCATGTGCCCGAGTCGGAAGTAGTTGCCCCATCCCCGGATCAGCGGGTTGAGGTTGGCAATTACCTCCTTCAGGGTAAGGTGCGTCTGCCGGGGCGTGAGTTCCCTCACTCG